>JBLIEY010000145.1:0-6544 GCA_047633475.1 Sulfurimonas sp. | reverse complement strand
ATAGATTTTTTTAGACTACCACCAAAAGGACCTCTTACAAAATGGCATAGTTCACCCCACTTTTTCTCTTCCCAATCATCACCTTTATTCTCAAACACACTTTGCAAATAATTTTCAAAGAGTTCTTTGGCATTTTTTAGGTTCAGTTGGGCATTTGCTTTTGCCTTCTCTATAGCACTAAAAGCCTCATCTAAAATGGCTACTATTCTTTGTTGTTCTTGGAGTGATGGAAGTGGAATTGGAATTTTAGAATAATGAGAGTACCCATAGTTAGGTTGCTGTCCAGTTGAATGAGAGCTAAGATTCAGTTTAAAATATGTTGTTTTTGTTAAATAATATAAATATTTATTATCTCCTAAGTCATTAAAAAAACGTAGTCTTAGAGTACTTGTATTTAGAATAATATTATCATCAAAATTATAAATAGCCGATTTACCCCAACTACCACCAGAGCATGCTGTTACAATATCTCCTTTATTGATTGTAAAATGAGAATATTTATCATTATAATCATCTACGGAAATGTATTTTTTAGATTTATTTAAATCAACAAAACCTTCAAGAATATTTGTTACAGTTAAAAATTGAACACCATCACTAGTGTATTGATACTTTCTTATTCCTGGTCCCTCTTGTATAATCGATATATCAGAAAGATAACACCACATCCAATTATTTGGAATGTTAAATGGCGTATTAATCACGGGATATACATGCTTATCTTTTTTATCCATTATGATTTTTTCACAAATAAGTTTTTGTTTTTCTAACCTAATACTTTCAAACAGTAAAGAAACTGCTGATTTTTTAACCCCTAACTCCTCTTTTAAAACTCTATCCACGAGATGCACCTAAAAAGCAGTTGTTAAGTAATCCTTTACAACTGAATTGTCCATATTTTAAGGAGTTTGACAGCACTTTAGCTATGTTATTTTTAGAGGTGGCAAAAAATTTAAACAAGTGAACAAGGGTACATTTTGTACCCCTCTTTATTTGCAAACAGTTACAACTTGTAAGCAGTTGATTTACAAGTATTCTCAAACGGTGACAGTTTGACACCGTTTCATATGTTTTCATAACAAACCTTTAATAGTTTTAAGAATATTTTCACTCTCTGCATCTAGCTTTGCTATAGCCTCTAAAATCTCACTAGGTTCTCTTAGTGGAGCCTCTTCGGGAGTATTTGGATTTTTAGCAGAGAGGTCATAAGTACTTTGGTCTATGTCTTTTAAGTCAAGAAGCCAAGAGTTTTCAGACTCTGCTTGTGTTTTTTGAAACTCTACAAATTCACTTAAATCTTTTTCGTTTAGAGGGTTTGTTTTTCCTAGATTTCTATCAAGATTTAGTGAGTAAAACCAAACCTTTTTTGTACTCACACCCTTGTCAAAAAATAGAACAACTGTTTTAACACCAGCACCCGTAAATGTTCCACCTGGAAGGTCTAAAACAGTGTGTAAGTTACAAGATGTTAGTAACTCACGTCTAAGAGCAATAGATGCATTGTCAGTGTTGCTTAAAAAAGTGTTTTTTATAACTACACCGGCTTTTCCGCCAGCTCTTAGTATTTTTATGAAGTGCTGTAAAAACAGAGATGCAGTCTCTCCTGTTTTTATGGGAAAGTTTTGTTGTACTTCTGCTCGCTCTTTTCCACCAAAAGGAGGATTTGCTAAAACTACATCGTAACGGTCTTTTTCTTGAATATCTGAAATGTTCTCAGCTAGAGTGTTTGTGTGTATGATATTTGGAGACTCTACTCCGTGCAAAATCATGTTCATAAGACCGATGATGTAAGCTAAAGACTTTTTCTCTTTTGCGTAAAAAGTGTTTTTTTGTAGAGTCTGTGTGTCAGTAGTTGATAGCTCTTTAGAGTTTTTTAAGTACTCAAAAGCTTCAACCAAAAAACCACATGAGCCAGATGCACCATCGTAAATAGTCTCGCCTATATTTGGAGAGACTACTTTTATAATAGTTTTTATAAGAGGTCTTGGAGTGTAGTATTCTCCACCGTTACGACCTGCATTTCCCATGTTTTTGATTTTGCCCTCATAAAGATGACTCATCTCATGTATTTGTGCATGTGTTTGAAAATGTAGTTCGTCAATGTGGTTTACAACTTCTCGTAAATTGTAACCGCTTTGGATTCTGTTTTTTAGTTCGCTAAATATTTCACCGATTTTATACTCAATGGTGTTGGCACTTGTGGCATCTGCTTTAAACTTTTTAAAATAAGGAAATAGGGAGTTGTTTATAAAGTCTGAAAGGTCATCCCCAGTTAAAGCATCGTGATCAATTTTGCCATTTTCTAACTTTGGAGCTGCCCAAGTTTTCCACTGAAACTCAGGGGAAATGATGTTAGTATAAGTTGTTCCACCAAGTTGAGCTGATGTAAGTTTTGTTTTTTCTAAGTCATCAAGGTACTTTAAAAACAAAACCCAAGAAGTTTGTTCTACATAGTCAAGTTCACTGCCACATCCTGCATCTTTGTGCAAAATGTCGTCTATATTTTTAAAAGTTTGTTCAAACATATTTATTTATCTTTGTGTATAGTATTATCATGAAAATCCAGTGCTTTAGTTTCACTATTATACACTACAAAAGAAGCGTAGGGTAAGGAGATGCTAAATGCATCTTCGAGTGTTAAACCCTGTAAAGTGGAGATAAACGTTTTTATAACTCCGCTATGAGTTACTATGAGGATGTTTTTAGCATCTAGTAATGGCACATAATCAAATAAAAATTCGCACACTCTTGATGTAAATATTTTAAGACTTTCTCCATCAAGTGCATCTAACCATTGTTGATAGTTTATATACTCTATCTTATCTTGTACACAAATTTTTTCAAAACACAAACCCTCGTGTCTTCCCCATGACTTCTCTCTTAAATCGCTAGTGTAGATAACCCGGTTAGGGTCTATAAATTGTTTTAGAGTTTCTTTCGCTCGTTTTAGATCTGAGCAGAAAATAGCATCAAAATCACTTTGTTTTAGTTCTTCGCCTAGTTTTTGTGCATCTTCATAACCCTTTGGAGATAGCCCAATGTCAATATGACCGTTATAGCATCCGATGTAATCTTTTTCAACTTCGGCATGGCGAACTAGAGTTATAGTCATTGATAGTTACTTATTATAATGGCGTTTAATATGATAAGTTCAGTTACTTCAATAGTAAAACCATAAATATCACCAGTAAAGCCACCATATCTTTTTATGAAAAAACTCTTTATAACAAACAAAACAAACACAGTTAAAACTAAAAGCCAAAGGTTTAAAAGACAAAAGAGTGTGACGTAAGCTAAAGCAATAAGAACTTGAAAACCTTTTAACTCCTCTTTTGCTAAAGTTCCCATTCCGATTTTGCTGATATAAGGGAAAAAGTAAATGGCTAAAACAGCGTTAAAACGAGATAACATAAGAACGATGGGAAGTAAGTAAAAAGCATCAAAAACAGCCAGAGATGAAGCTTTTAAAATCAAAAAAGTTACAGTGAAAATCATTCCCATTCCACCAGTATTTGGGTCTTTCATAACTTCGATGGCACGTTCTTTGTGAACAAAAAGCCCATCAATAGTATCGCTGTAACCATCTAGATGCAAGGCTCCAGTTAGTACAACCCAAAGGGCAAAGATAATGATGCCTAGATGCAAGGCTGGAATGTGTAGATGCAAGAGTGAATAAGTTCCCCATAAGATGCATCCAATAAAAAGTCCGACTAAAGGGTAAGACATAACCGCATAACCATTTATGCCTTTGTTAAAGTCGTGGATTTTGAAAAATGGTAAACTTGTCATCATTGAAACAGCGAGGGCAAAGCCTTTAAAAAAGTTTTTCATTTTATCCTCGTAGAGATACCAGCTATGGTGTGGTAAACCTCGTCGCACCTAGATGCTATGAGTTGTGAGAGTTTTCCGCTGATATCTACAAACTCACGTGCGAGTTGATTATCAGGAATGATTCCTGAGCCAACATCATTTAAGACAAATACTACACTCTGGTCTAATTCTAAAATTTGTTTTAGTTCTTTTTGCATATCTTCTAGAGTAAATCCATGATAAAGCATGTTATTTATCCACATGCTAACGCACTCTACTAACACAGGAGTTTTGTTAGTTTTTATAGCTTCATAAATTTTTATAGACTCTTCAATCGTTACAAAGTTTTTGCCTCTGCTTTTTTTATGAGCATCTATGCGCTCTTTCATCCCAGCATCTATAAACTCAGTAGTTGCCAAATAACTTGGCTTTATATCTGAGTTCTTTAGTATGTAAGCTTCAGCATTTGCAGATTTTCCGCTTTTGATACCGCCTATAAAAAGAGTCTTTTGCATTTTCCTACATTCCGTAGATGATAAGCTCTATAGCTTCTAAAAGTTCTTTGTTAGAGATGCCATTTGTATTTGCGTAAGCTAGTGCAGCTCCAGCACCTACCCCTTCTTTAGCCTCTCCATTGTCATATTTTTTAAGAACAGGAATCTGAGCATCTGCAAATGAAAAAGTTGTATAAACAGCATGTGGAGTGTAGCTAAGAAGTGAGAGAAGGTGAGCTATATCTGACTTTTCATCATTTGCTACCCACGAAGTTGTTGCAAGTGTAATGTTTTCACTTTTTACTCTCATAAGAACATCTTCTCGTAACTTGTCAGCTACTAAAAGACAAGATGCCATTTGAGTTCCACCCGCTAAAACTACATGAAATCTTCTTGAAGCTTCAAGAATAAACCCAGCACAGAAGATAAGCATGTTATCACTAACAAGAGATAGTTTCTCAAAGTTACTCATGTTAGCATCTATAAGTGAAAGAGCCTGAGCTATAGTTTTGTCTTTTACGGAAGTAGGTGCATTTAAAAAGCTTGAAGAAAAATCATCCGCACAATCATAACCAAGAGCAAGTGCAGTAGTCGCTGCTGTAGTTGTTCCACTCGGTGTAGACTCAGCCAGTATAAGGTAACTTCCCTTTAGCTCGTAGTTTTTACCTGCTATCATTCCTTTTTCAAATATAGCTTTTGCATCTATATTTGCTCCAGTTGCTACTGAGTCAGATGGGTTTATGTCAAAGTTTTGAAGTGGAGTATTTTGTGGAATAACATCAAGTCCAAGATTTAAAACGCACATATTTGAGTATGAAACCAAGTTCCCAACAGCTTTAGTTATAAGAACAGGAGATGGAACACCATTTGGAGTTTCAGGAATTTCTGTAAGTGAAAAAACTTTCTGGGTTGCCATTAACTCAGCATCTAAGGTTGGTGTTAATGGGATTTTACCTGGTATTCCAGCTTGTGAAATACCTTCTATTTCGCAAGTTCGTGTTACAGAAGCAGCTAGTAAAAAGTCAGCTTTACCTTTAGGAAGTGAGTCTGGTTTGTTAGTGAATATATTTAGTGTTTTCATTTTAATGTCCTTGGTTATAGTTTTTGTTCATTTCGTCAGATAGTCTTTTTATAGTAAGAGCTACTCGATGTGATGGAATATGTAAGTAGTCTTCATCAACAATAGAAATATTTTTATTTTTTGAAGCATTTGTTGGCAGAGTATACCAAGAAGCAAGTGCCTTTTCTACATCTACATTTGGTTCTGTTGCATGTGAATGGAGCACTATGATTTGATCTGGGTTTAGTGCAATGATATTTTCATAATTTAAAACAGGTTGGCTTGTTGAATTTTGAGTATATGCATTTGTGTTACCAGATGCTTTTATAATATCTTCAAAAAAGATGTCGTGACCTGCAATGTAGACAGAAGCGCGTAAGTCTTCTCTAAGTCCGTAGACTATCATAACGCTATGTGAGAGTTTATTTTTAGAGGCATTTTTAAGAGCATTTTTAATGTCACTTATTAGTTTTGTGTCTTGTGTAGAATTTATTCTTTTAGCAAGTTTTTTTATTGATTTTTTTATCTCTTTTATGCTTTTTAGGTTTAGCATTAATGTTTTTATTTTAAAATATTTTAGTTTCTCTAGTGTTCTTTGATTAAAGTTTTGACCAACAACCAAAGTAGGAGAGAGTGCTAAGATTCTCTCTATATTTGGGTTTGAGTAGTTCCCAACAACCGTGAGCTTCTGAGCCTCTTTTGGATAAAGAGAGTAAGTAGAAGTTCCCACAAGAGAGTCACCTTTTTCAAGTGCATAGACTATCTCCGTTATAGAAGGGCTAAGAGAGATGATTCTCTCACTTGCCCAAGTATTAAGTGTAACAATAAGAATGAATGAAAAGACTTTTAGACTCATAAAACCTCTTTAAAATTTTGCTACTAATCCAACATAAACACTACGACCAGCAGTAGCGTAACCATCTACAGTTTGATAATATTTATCTGTAATATTGTCAATCTTAGCATAATAAGTTAAGTACTTATTTACTTTAAAGTTTGTAGTTGCATTGGCAATTGTATATTCGCCTGTTTGAGTGGTTCCATCTGAATCATATCTAGTTCCAATATACTGAACGCTAAGGCCAAAATCAAGTTCTTCACTAAAGTAGTAAGTAGCTTTCACATCTAATTGCATTTTTGGACGACGAGTTAGCTCATCTCCATTAGCATCTTCTGTTTC
>JBLIEY010000144.1:0-6778 GCA_047633475.1 Sulfurimonas sp. | reverse complement strand
TTTGTAAAAGTTTCTTCAGTAACTCCTTTAGGGAGCGATAAGTATTTAGACATATTGTTTTTCCTTACTTATAGTTGCTAAAAATGAGATGAGATTTGTATCTCCACGCTCATTTCGCGAAATTGTTACTTCTTCAAAACTGTTAGCTTTTGCACTGTTTTGAGATAAATCAGCACTACTACCACCTAAAATAAAACCACTCAAAAAAGCCCATTGATCATTTTGATCTAGAGTTCTTTTTGCATTTGAAATAATTCCAGATGCTGTGTGTGAAGTTGTAATATAGTGTTTAGTGCCAGAGTTACTAATGTTATGATATATTTCAGCTTTAAGGTTAACTCCGTTACTTTGAAAGTACTCAACCATCAACATATAATCAGATTCTTTTAGTAAACCTGTAATTGCTGTAACTTTATTACCATTTAAATATGACTTCATAATAGAAGTAAATTTTGAATAATCTTGGATAATATTTACATTTTCAACATGATTCAAACTTTTATCAGCCTGATTTAAGCCATCTAAAAATGCTTTAGAATAAGAGGTGTCACTTAGTAAAACAATTGACTCTTTTTTACCGCTTTCTCCAGCATGTAAACTGGACCCAAACGCTGCAATAGCAGATGCAGCTAATGCACCTTTAAGTACTGTTCTGCGTTTTGTATCTACAGTTTTCATTTTATCTTACCTGTAGCTAAGCCATGAGCTAAGTCTCTAAGTGAAGCATCGTCAATTTCAGTTTTACGAAATGCTGGCATAGCATCTATACCTTCACGTACTGTTTTAAAAATATTATCTGCACGAAAATCAACACTATCTGCATCAAATTTTATTTTTACACTGTCAGGACCGACACCAATATTATGACAATAAGCACATACTTTCGTATAAACCTCTTGACCATTTTTCCAATATCTCTCACTCGCCATTGATTGAGAAAAGCCAAAAAGTAATAGACTAGCTATGGTAAGTAGTCTAATAGATTTATATTGTTTTTGCATAAAAATCTCCTATAAAATTATCGGCTGATTCAAACCGTTGAAATCATTGTATAGAGAATGTATCGCAAAATAATCGCAATATTGTCAATTTTTGAATATTATATTTGATTATGAAAGAAGTGTGTATATCTAGTAGTATGGAATATCTAATGTAAGTAAAAGCTAATTTTTATTAATTTTATATCCGCTTCCACTTACATTTACTATCATTCCTTCTGGGAGCTTTGCACGTAGTCTAAACAAAAGTGAACGTAATGCTGCATAACCTGCTGGATCATCACTCCATACTACTAGCTCAATTTGTTCTATTGAGACAGTATGTCCAATATTTGCACATAAAATATCCATTATTTTTTTCTCTCTTTGCGTTAGAGTAATTATTTCTTCACCATTAAAAAGGTTCTGCTTCTCTCTATCATAAACATATCCATTTTTAAGAGTTACAAGTCTAGTATAAGATATTTCAGTTTCACTTAGTTTTGTTTTTAGTGAACTATTTAGGTTTTTCATACTACTTAGTTCATTAAGTTTTATCTGGTCTTGTTTAAATCTTTGTAAAGCCATTTCTATAGTACTATGTAAATCTACAGATTTAAAAGGTTTTACTAAATAACCATAAGGTGAACTCTCGCTCGCTTTTGTTATAGTTGATAGTTCAGAGTTTGCAGTAAGAAAAATGATTGGTATCTCATATTGTTCGTTTATTGTCTTTGCTAATTCAATTCCATTATCACCATCTTTTAAAAAAACATCCATTAGTATTAAGTCAGGCATTCCTTTTTTTAAAAGCTTTAAAGCTTTTTCAATACTTGGAGCAACACCAAAGACCTGATACTCAAGTTCAAATAGAGTCTCTTTAATGTTCATGGCAATAATACTTTCATCTTCGACAATCATTATGTTACTATTTTTCATGACACGGCCTCTATTGGAAAAGATATATGGCATTCTAAACCATTATTAGAAGTAAAATCCAACTCTCCATCTAATTGATCTTCTACTATTGTTTTTATTAATTGAATTCCTAATGATTTTGACTGATATATCTTTTGTAAATCTTGCATACCTTCTCCATTATCATGAACAGTTAAATGAATTATCCCATCTTTATTTTCTAATGAAATATCCAATATATTATTAGTTCTATTTTTAAAAGCATATTTTATTGCGTTTACGCATAGTTCATGTAATATTATACCTATACGTATAGACGCATCTGGTGAAAACCTTATCATAGGTATATTTATATTTAGTTTTATCTCATCTTCATCATCTGAGTGAAGAAAAGAGATATCTAATACAAGCTGTTTAACATAAGCACTTAAATCAATCTCATTTAGCGCTTCACTTTTATATAAAAATTCATGTACTAAGGACATTGTATGAATACGACTACGACTCTGCTGCAAAATAACTTTCATATTTTTATCTGTAATTCTACGATACTGCATACTTAAAAGACTAGAAATTATTTCAAGATTATTTTTAACCCTATGATGAACTTCCTTTAAAAGAATCTCTTTTTCTGCAATAGAATCAGTCAACTCTTTATTTGCTTGTTCAATCGCATTTTGATATTCCCGACGTTCACTTATATCACGTCCAAATGCACAAATAAACTCTGCACCTTCATGTCCAAAGAAGTTTGCCGATACTTCTATTGGAATAGTTGAGCCATCTTTTCTTGTTTGTATAGTTTCAAAAGTCGTATACTTTACATCTTTTATCTCTTCTAAAAACATCCCCGCTTGTTCTTTAGAAAAATTTTTATCCATATCCCATAATTTCAAAGATAACATCTCTTCTTTTGAATAACCTAACATTCTACAAGCAGCATCGTTAGCATAATAAAATTGCCCATCAAATGTGAACCAGTAAGTAGCATCTGCACTATTATCGAGTGCAAAGTTAAAAAGACGTAGACTCTCTTTTTCTCTCTTTTCTACTGCTTTATATGAAGCTTCTATATTTTTTAACAAGTGCAACATATATCTAAGTAAAAAATACAAAAATACAGCCATACTTAAAGTGAATATAAGACCAGCTGTAAATGGGGTTATCTTGATTGATTGAAAGTGTAGAATATGGTCAAAAATTAGTATACCAATAATCCCAAAAATAGCGAATATTGAAGCAAATCTACTTGGAATATATTCAGGATAAGATATAAAATGAATAAGAAATTTTTTAAGTTGCATAAAACCTCTATGTTTCGTTTTAGCAATTATAACAATATTTCTTATAATATAGTGATTTAGCGATTTTATTGCGAATATATTTACTTATCATATACATCTATCCAAAGCATTGTAAATGCTAAATACTATATGTAGATTTATGCTACATCAGGAGAACTTATAATGAAAGAATACAAGTTATTTATCAACGGTAAAGATAAAGTTTCATCAAACGGTAAAATTATTGATGACATCAATCCATCAAATGGTGAGATATTTGCAAGAGTACATATGGCAAATATTGAAGATATAGAAGACGCTATTCAGAGTGCATATATTGCACAAAAACCTTGGCAAGCTACAACTCCAAGACTAAAAGAAAAGATACTTTTAAAAGCTGCTGATATATTTGAGCAAAGAGCTGATGAAATTAAAACTATTCTTATGCAAGAAAGTGGTTCTGTCATTGCTAAATGTATGTTTGAAATTGGTATGGTTGCGGATATTCTTAGAACAGCAGCTGGTGAAGCAAGACGTGTATCTGGTCAAACATTTACTTCAAATGATCCAGGTGTACTTTCATATAGTATCCGTCGTCCACTAGGTGTTATAGCTGGTATCTCTCCTTTTAATGCACCAATGATTTTAAGCGCTAAAAAGTTTGCTTTTGCCTTAGCTGCTGGTAATTCATTTGTGCTTAAGCCATCAAGTCATACTCCAGTTTGTGGTCTTATTTTTGGTGAAGTTTTTAGAGAAGCTGGTCTTCCTGATGGAGTTTTAAACATAATCCCTTGTTCAAGTAAAGACTTGGGTGAGACCTTCCAAAAAGATAAGCGTATATCTATGATTACTCTTACTGGTTCTACTCGTGTTGGAAAAATGGTTGCTGCATCTGCTGCAATGAACATGAAAAAATGTACAGTTGAGCTTGGTGGTAAAAGTCCAACTATCGTTCTTGGTGATGCAAATGTTGATTATGCTGTTAATACGGCGGCATTTAGCATCTTTATGCACCAGGGTCAAATATGCATGGCTGGTTCAAGAGTAATCGTTGAAGAAAATCTTTATGACGAGTTTTGTGAAAAATTCGCTGCTAAAGTTAAAACACTTAAAGTTGGTAATCCTGAGGATCCAACAACAATCGTTGGGCCACTTATCGAAGAAGCTCAGTGTGATTACATCGATGGATTAGTAGATGATGCTGTTTCCAAAGGTGCTAATCTACTTTCAGGACGTGAACATGAAGGTTGTTTTTACAAACCAACTGTTATAGCTGACATTACTGAGTCAATGACAATCTTCCACGAAGAAGCATTTGGTCCTGCAGCTGCAATCATCAAAGCAAGAGATATTGATCATATCATTGAGTTAGCAAATAATTCTAACTATGGTCTAAGTTCAGCAGTAATCACAGACAACTTAAGTGCTGCACTTAGATTAACAGAAGAGTTAGAAACTGGTATGGTTCATGTAAATGGTCCTACTCTTCAAGATGAAGCTCATATACCATTTGGTGGAGTTAAAGAGAGTGGTATGGGACGTGAAGGTGGTCATTTCTCAATAGAAGAGATGACTGAACTTAAATGGGTAACTGTTGAAGGTCACTTAAACCACCATTATCCATTCTAATCTAAAAGCCTTTTAAAGGGCTTTTACGATAAAACATCTCATAATCTTAAAGCCTATTTTCTACTATGATATAATTCAAATAAATTAAAGGTCACCGTTTGATAACTACTCTCGCTAAGACACCAATAAATAAAGAACTACTTCGTTATTTATACATTTTTATAGGGGCGACCCTTCTTGCTACTGGTGTTGTAATGTTCTTAATTCCAAATCAAATAGTATCAGGTGGTACACCAGGTATCTCTATTCTTATAAACTATTTTACTGGCGTTCCTGCAGGTATGTTAATGTTTATCATAAACATTCCATTAGTTCTAATAAGTATAAAATACATTGGAAAAGGTTTTACAATTAGGACTATCTTTTCCATAGCAACTTCTTCATTTATGGTTGACTTTTTTCGTGAATATCTTCATGTTATATCTTGGACAAATGAACCTATTTTAGCCGGTATTTTTGGTGGTATTTTTATTGGTTTAGGACTTGGTTTTATCATAGCCGGAAATGCATCGGCTGGTGGTCCTTCAATAGTTGCTAGAATCATTGCAGACAAAATGAACTGGAAACAGGGAAATGTCATTATTGCTTTAGATATTTTAATTGTACTTAACGCTGGAATTGTATTTGCAAGTATTGAGAGTGCTTTATGGAGCCTTATAAGTGTCTATACAACGGCTAGAAGTATGGACATGCTAATATCAGGTCGTCCAACGAAAAAAGTGATTCATATCTCATCAAAGAAAGTAGAATTATTGAGTAAACATATCATAGAAAAATTTGGCAAAGAAGGAATTATTTTAAACGGATTAGGTTTTGACCAGCAAGAGGAAAGAAAGTTAATGATGCTTGCAATTGATAATAACAAAATTCCTTCTCTTAGAGCAATGATTGAAAAATATGACCCTGATGGCTTTTTAGTTATTATAGAAGCATCAGAATTATTAGGAAGAGGACATTAGATAATGAGAATAAGAGCAGAAAAACTAAACAAAGGTGTCCTGTATATGCTAATTGCATCTGCAAGCTTAGCGATAGTAAGTGCATTTGCAAAGGTTTTAAGTGATCAGATGCCTACAATCGAGATAGTTTTTTTTAGAAATTTAATTGGCGTTATATTTATTTTAGGGACTCTTTTTCGTACACCTTTTGCTCAAGTTGGTGGCAAACCTTGGTTACTTTTTTTCAGAGGCTTTATTGGTATGGTGGCTATGCTTTCATACTTTTATAATTTAGCACATATTCCTCTTGCAGATGCAGTTACATTTTCAAGAACAGCCCCTATTTTTACAGCCCTGTTTGCCTTTTGGTTTTTAAAAGAAAGAATTGGTTCTCGCGGATGGATTGCTATATTTATTGGTTTTTTAGGTCTTATAATGGTGATGCAACCATCTGGAACTTTAGAGACTAGTCATATTTTTGGATTTTTAAATGCCATTGGTGCAGCACTTGCATTTACTAGTATTCGTGAGCTAAGAAAATATTATGATACTAGAGCGATTGTACTAATTTTTATGAGTATGGGACTAATTGTGCCAATTACCTCAATGATAATCTCTCACTACTATATGAATCCAACTTATGACTTTATTCTTGGTGTCTTTACTATGCCACAAGGAATAGAATGGTTGTATTTGGTAGGTTTAGGAATTTTTGCTTATCTCTCTCAGTTTTACATGACAAAAGCTTATGGAGAATCAAAAGCTGGGATTATAGGAGCAGTAAGTTACTCTGTTATACTTTTTTCAATCGTTATTGGAGTTGCATTAGGAGATGAGTTACCTAGCCTATTAACTTTTGCAGGAATTGGATTTATTATCTTTGGTGGTATTATGGTGATAAAAGCTAAATAGTTTTAAAAGAGAAACAAGCTCTTTTAAAACTGAAGTAGTGTAATAGCCTCTGTCGTTTTATCAGCTGCTTCTTTTAAAACAGGAAAAACTTCTTCTTTTATAAACTTACTATCTCTATAAC
>JBLIEY010000143.1:0-6868 GCA_047633475.1 Sulfurimonas sp. | reverse complement strand
CCATAAAATTTACATTTTGCGGAGTGGAAAAAGTAGCAGCATAAACTAAGTCTCCCTCATTCTCTCTATCTTCATCATCAATCATGATGACCATTCTTCCCTTTTTAATCTCTTCTATAGCTTCTAGTACTCGTTTAGTAGGTGTCATGTTTTCTCTTTATATATTAAATTTTATGGTGCATTATACACCTACTTTTGTTAAATCACCTTCAAGTTTAATAATGATACTTAGCTAAGTTCTTCTTTGTCTTTAGTATACATTTAATAATAATCTTCAATAAATACATACATTTCATAAATTTTTACATAAAGCTCTTGACTTTGAAATACTTTTTGCCTATAATTTCGCTCCAACAAACATAGTAAAGTAGTTTGTTAAACACCGCGGAATAGAGCAGTTCGGTAGCTCGTCGGGCTCATAACCCGAAGGTCACAGGTTCAAATCCTGTTTCCGCAACCAATTTTTAACTTTTAAATGATGGGGATTCGCCAAGTGGTAAGGCACTAGCTTTTGGTGCTAGCATTCACAGGTTCGAATCCTGTATCCCCATCCACACTTTAAATATCGCGGAATAGAGCAGTTCGGTAGCTCGTCGGGCTCATAACCCGAAGGTCGCAAGTTCAAATCTTGCTTCCGCAACCAATTTTCAACTTTCAAATGATGGGGATTCGCCAAGTGGTAAGGCACTAGCTTTTGGTGCTAGCATTCACAGGTTCGAATCCTGTATCCCCATCCACCCTACAAATATAAATATAAATAATCTTAATTTTTTCAAAGGTATATCATGGTTGAAACTGATGGTTTAACTATAGTAATAAGATCGCTTCTACTCGTTGTTATTTTAGGAGTTTTTTTCTTCACTCTTACTAGAAAAAAAGATAAAAAATAACTCAGTAAATATAATTCTACTTAGCATCAATGTATTTAGGTATAAGACTTTTAATTTTTTGATATATTTTTTCAAAATCTGTTGAATAAACTCTAGTATCAGCTATAGAAGTAATAAAGTTTGTATCACGTTCCCATCTTGGCACTAGATGCATATGTACATGTTCAGCTATTCCTGCACCACCTGCCCTACCTAAATTCATTCCTATGTTTACACCCTGAGCATTAAAACCTTCTTTTAAAAGCCTCACACCTTTTTGAGCTAACGCACTCATATGAAGCCATACTTCACTTGGTAAAGCTTCAAGTTTATCTGTGTGCATATTAGGAATGATCATAAAATGACCTGGAGTATATGGATAGATATTCATAACTATAAAACAGTGCTCATCTCTATAAAGAACATGGGCTTCTTCATCTTCTTGGGGATGAGAACTTATGTGACAAAAGACACAACCATTTATCTTTTTGCCTGATATGTACTCATCTCGCCAAGGTGCATATAAAATATCTTCCATAATATCTCCTATCTATATAAAGTTAGGAGCATCATTTGCAAACAAGATGATATCTCCAGCTACTGTTTGTGATGCTAATATATCTTGTATTTTTGATTTATCATGGAGTATTGTTTTATTTGTAACTCTTATATTTTTATCAAAAAGTGTAGCATTAAGAGCACCTGTAACTATGACAATGTCAAATACTTTGTTTATAGCTTCTATGAGTTTTAAGTTTAGTTCATCACTACTTTCTACAAGACCAGGAGTTACTATAACTTTTCTACCCTCATGTAAAGAACAAAGCCTTATCCCCTCGAGCATTCCATCTAGATTACCATTATAACCATCATCTAAGATGATTTTTCCACCAGCTACTATTTTTTGAAGTCTATGTTCTACTGGTGTTAATCTCGCTACAGCTCTAATAATTTCATCATTATTCATACCAAAACTTTTAGCTATATGAACAGCTACATCTATGTTCATTGTTTGAAAAGAACCTAAGATATTTGTATGAAGACAAAGTGTTTCATCAGCGATTTTCAACTCAAAATCTGTTCCATCAATATTTGCATCTATATTCTCAATATCATCACCAAAGAAAATCACATTATCATGTGGCTCATCTGTTACAGAATTATGAATAAAAGCTTTCATTAATCTTGGTGATTGCATGATTTCAAGTTTAGCTGCTATGATATTTTTTAAAGATTTAAAGTACTCTAAGTGAGCTTCTCCAACTTTACCAACTACTACTACCTGCGGTTCTAAAAAAGTAGTAATATTATAAATATCTCCACTCTCCCTTGCTCCGGCTTCACATACATATATTTCAGTATCACTAGGTAATGATTCATTTATATCACGGATGATTCCACCAAGAGTATTTACACTTCTTGGAGTTGAATAAACTCTATACTTTTTACTTAATATCTCACTCACAAAGTTTTTAATACTTGTCTTCCCATAGCTTCCAGTAATACAAACTATTTGTAAGTTTTTTATCTCATTTAGTTTCTTTTTTGCTTCTTTTTTAAAGGCAGTAAACAGAAATTTTTCTATCAAAGTACTACCAATATATGCCATAGCTAGAGGCATAAATACACCATAAATTTCACAAACATCTTTTATGGTACAAAGCACATTTTGAAAAAGAACTAAGGAGACTAAAAGTATTAAAAATCTTTTAACACGCCAAGTTAGGACAAGTCTTTTATCAAGTCTTTTATGCCAAACAAATATACCAGGGAGTACAGCAAAATAAAAGAAAATAGGGAAAAATTTACCTGTTGTATAATAAGCTATAAGAGGAATAAAGAAATACATCAGATGCCAAAGTGGCTTGTGATGTTTTAAGATAACCCGAGAGAGTTTATAGTCATACCACTGAAGATTAGTGATTAAATACCATCCTAAAACAGTTACAAAAAGAACATTTGTTACAAAAGCAGTTAATAACTCAAAATTAAACATTATGTACGCTCCAAAGTTTTCAAAAATGCACTTTGTATCTCAGAAGAAACTTCTTCTGCATGATTCATAAAAAAGTAATGATCACCATCATAAATTTTAAGAGTAGAATCTTTTATAAGCTTATCAATAGCTCTCGCAGAACTTATAGGAGTAGCTGTATCTTCTTTTCCCCAACATAAAAGTGCTTTACCAGAATAAATAGAGAACTCATCTGAAAAATCTTCATTTACAACATTTTTAAATGTTTGGTACATTGGTTCACTTAAAGATTTTGCATCTTCTGCTACAAATAGTGAGCGAAACTTTGAGAGTCCAAAGATTTTAAGTGCTTTAAAAAGTGCTATTTTTATTTTTACTTTAAAAGATTTTGCTACATATATTCCTGCACTAGAAACCAAAACAAGAACTTTTGGTTCTAAAAGCACAGCAACTTTACCACCAAATGAGTGACCAAGTATAATATCTTTTGAAGCATTTAGACTAATCATAAGAAGTTCAATTATTCTAGCATAGTCTTTAGTTTCTAATGCAATATTACAAGTACTACCCCCAAAACCAGGAAGGTCTATATAAATATGACGAAAAGTATCCATATATGGCGAAAATGATTTTTTCATCAAAGCCTTATTGCTTCCCCAACCATGTAAGATGATTAGATCAACATCTGCATTAGGGTTTATAATCTCATAACTAATATTTAAAGTTTGTTGATTATATTGTATAGCTTTAATAGCCATTACTTCCCTTTTGCTTGACTTATTGAGTGAATATACTCATAATTTACTTTCGCTCTTTTTTTAATTGGAAGTGAATTAGAAAGTAGTTCAATTGAAGTTTTAAAGTCTGCAAAGAGATAATTAGCCATTGAACCAGGAATCGGATTTATTTCATTTAAATAAACTTCACCATCAACTACAAAAAAGTCGCATCTAATGAGTGCACCCTCAAAAAGATTTTCATATATTTTTAGAAAAGTGTTTTTAAGTTTTGCTATTAAGGCAGCATCTATGTCTGCTTTTAAAACCTGTTCTGAACGTGAAAAATCCATATATTTTTTTTCAAAATCTAAAAATTCATTTTTTTGAGGTTCTTCAACTGTAGAAAAATGAACTTCTCCATTTGCAACAAAACCAGCTAAATTATACTCTTTTACACCTACTAAAAATGGCTCAACTATAACTGAGTTATCAAACTCAAAAGCTACATCTAAAGCATAATCAAGCTCACTTTCACTTTTAACAATACTAACACCAATAGAACTACCAAGCCTCGCTGGTTTAATGATAATCGGATACTCAGTACTTATGTTATAGTGCTCATTTGAAGAAATAACTTCATACTTTACACTTTTTATTTTTCTAGCATCGCAGAGCCATTTTGTATATCTTTTATCATATGAAAACACACTAGCATCTACTCTAGGTCCTATATATTTTATGGAAAAAAAGTCAAGAAGAGATGCTATTGTTCCATCTTCCCCATCTGCCCCATGAATAAGATTTAAAACAGTTCCAGAATGCTCAACTGAAGCAAACATGGATTTTTGAGTAAAAGAACCATTAGTAATGCTTAGTTGTGGCATCTTCTTATGTAAACCATTAGAAAAAGTGTTGGCTTTCATCTTCAATGGATCTATTAGATAAAATTTGTGGTCTTGATCACAAAATATAAAGCTTAGATCAAACTTTGATAATTTTTCTTTTAAAGTTATAGCACTTACAATACTAATCTCATGTTCGAAACTAGCTCCACCAAATAAAATTGTTAATTTCAATTATAATTCCTTAAAAATTTCTTTATATTTTTCTTCATCCCAGCCAACTATAACTTGACCTTCAAACTCGATAATTGGTCTTTTAAAAAGCATATTCTCTTGGCAAAGCCACTCACGTTTAGCTGTATCATCAAGGTTTAAATCTTTTAATTTTAAAGTTCTATACTTTGTACCGCGGTTGTTAAAAAGAATATTTATATCTATTTGTTTTAACCATTCATCAATCTTAGTGAAATCAACAGAAGTTTTTTTAAAATCAATAAATTCTAAATCAATTTTCTTATCTTTAAAAAACTTTCTTGCACTTCTTACACTTCCACAAGTTGGTATTCCATATAGTTTCATAGACCTTCCTATTTATTAATAAGTTGCAATTATATCTTAAATAGTTTGAAGTAGCTTTAGAGCCTCTTTTACTAGTGAAGATGTTTCTTCTGCAGTACATGAACTTAGTACCTTAGAAATTTTATCTTTTTTAAATCCTAATGCTTCTAATGCTTCTCTTGCTTGGTTAAATGCTAAACTTTTTGGAGCATCTGTAGATGAAAGCAACTCAATATCAAAACCATTTAACTCAACTAAAATTCGCCCTGCACTTTTAGGTCCAATTCCAGGTACTTTTTTTACACCATTCATATCTTTGTTATTAATTACTGTTGCAAACTGACTAGGAGTATACGTTGAGCAGATTGCCATAGCAACCTTTGGACCTACTCCATTTATCTTTATAAGTCTGGCAAACATCTTTTTTTCTGCCATATCTATAAATCCAAAAAGCAACTGCGCATCTTCACGGATAATATGGGTAGTGAAAAGCTTTACAACATCATTACCTAAGGCTGAAAAAGTATGCAAAGATATAAAAACTTCATAAACGACTCCACTAACATCAACATGAACAAAACTTGGCTCTTTATAGACTATACTACCATTTACTCCAACTATCATTTACTCATGTACCGATTGAATTTCATAACTTCCATCCTCTAATTCAACTATGGCAAATACCTTTTCCGGTGAGCCTTCTTCTGGGTTTATTGAAACTTCTATTGGTGGATCAACTAGTTTAAAAATCAGTTCATTACGTCCAACCCACTTATCTCTATTTATAATTCTTGCATCAAAAATATTATCTTGAAAAGAAGCTGTTTTTGTAGTAAGAAGAGTCAATCTGTCACTCTTAGTTTTATACTCTTTTTCTATATTTACTAAATGTTCTTGCATTTTTTGATACTGTTTGTAATGTTTGACAAATGATTCTGGCATCTTAACACCATTTTTTTTGTAATGAATTAAACGTTTTTTTACATCATTAAAAGTTGTTAAATTTTCTTTTATAAGTTTTATGTATTTATTTATTTCTTTTTTTATACTTTTTACATCATTTTTAAGCTCTTGGATTCCATCTTTATTCTCATCAAGTCCATCTTTTTCTGTTTTTTGAAGAACCGGATTTATAATAAAAACATTTTCACTTCCCTGAAGTTTTTTAATTTCAATAAGTCTTGACGCAGTTGCTTTAACATAGGAACCACATAAATCTATGGTGATTTCTTTAGCTCTTATATGTCCACCTATCGCTTGAGTTATATCAACTATATCTCCATCAACATCCCCATGTTCAAGTCTTGTAATATGGATATTTTTTCCATAAGCTTTTCCTTTGTGGACATTAATATTTAAGTATTCTGCTGTTACTATTGCAGTTTTATGAGTTTGTCCACCAATGTTAGCTTTTATTGCTGTTACTTTGGCGTTTGAGCCAACATTGCCATCTATGTCTATTTCACTAACTTCAACAATCATACCTGTTCCAACAGCATCTTTTTCTGAGTCTGATTCTTTTACAATCATTGTAACCTCCGAGTCGATTCCTGCTGTTATTGAACCAGTAGTTTTAAAACTTATCTCTCCTACATCAACTTCTGATTTTATGGTATAAACATTACCCTCAAGAGTTACATACCCATTTTCAACTGAACGATACTCTATATTTTTTTCACTATCAATCATTTTAATTGTTTCATCAGTAGTAAAAGTAGGAACAAAATTTTCAAGAGGATCTTTTGGCTGCATATACTCACCACGACAGTTTCTACCTGCCTTACCAGATTTTGGTTTTATATATTCTATCAATAGTTCATCTTTATGAACACTTTTAATAAAACCTCTATTTGCATAGTCAATCTTGTCTTTTTCAGTTATCTTAACTTGTTTATCATATTGAAG
>JBLIEY010000142.1:0-6883 GCA_047633475.1 Sulfurimonas sp. | reverse complement strand
GCCTTCATTTGAACTAATTCTGTTTTAATCTCTAACAGGTCACCTAATTTAGCACTTACAAAAAAATCTGCTTCTAATTTTCTTGCAACAAAATGACCAGTTTTCAGGATTGGTGATAAACCTTTTTCAAAAAAAGAATTACTTCTAGCTCTTTCACAATAATTAATATAGTTAGAGTGATAAACAACTCCACCAGCATCTGTATCTTCATAATAGACTCGTATTTTCACCTATTTTCTCCTATTTCTTGGAGCTTATCGTACATTTGATTATTGACGGTGCCAGATTTGTGCCAATTATTCAAAAAAGGAGCTCTCTTTTTTCGTTTATTTTTATCTTTTAATACTTTGTAGGCTTTTGCATAAACCTTCAATGTTATATCTGAACTTTTGTGTCCCAACATCTGAGACACCCAAGTTATTTCTTCTCCATGGCATATCATTAGAGAAGCAAAAGTATGACGAAGTTGATACAAATATCTAGTATCTCCTTCTCTCAATAATTTTTTAAACTGTACTGCAATGGTATCGTGACTATAAAATGGTTTATCAGAACTACTAATAAATACCATATCAAACAAATTGCCTCCTGTTAATTTATACTGTTTTAAGAAGTACTCTTTAACATTTGGTATCATCTCAACAACTCGCTTAGATGACTTTGTCTTTGTTGGACCAAATTCACCCCGAATTCTAGTTCTAACAACTTTAAATGTTTCACTTTCCCAATCTACATCACTCCATCTAAGAGCAACCAACTCTCCAGGTCTTACACCACTAAATGCCATTATAGCAATATAATTTTGTTTATAACCATCAGTTTTTGAAAGAATTTCTTGGACTTCATCTAATGAGAAAGGGTCCACATTTTTTTCCTCTTCATCTAAGTCATCATCTTCGCTATACTTTTCAAGTAAGACTGGTCTAGCTACCCTCTCAAAAGGATTTTTATCTATTAAACCTTCAATTACAGCATCTTCAAAAATAGTATAAAGAATAGACCTATACTTTCTGACAGTTGTTGCCGCATAGGTTTCAAGCTTCTTATTCTGCCAATCCAATAAATTCATTGGAGTAATAGAAGCTATCATTCTATTACCAAAAGCAGGTACTATATGATTCTTGAAGTGATTTTTATAACTTGCTTGGACATGTACCCTTCTGTCATTCTTATGTCTCTTGAAGCTAAGTTCACCATAATCTTTTACTGTCTGAACAATAGCAACTCTTTCAGCCTTAGGAACATAAGTACCTTTGGCTATATCTAATTCAATACTTGGTATTACATTATCACTTAAAAGCTCTCTATTTTTTTCAGTATCTTTTAATCCTGTGCTTGGTCTAGTTCGCTTTGCATTTCCATAATGTATATCTAATATTAATTTACCATTTTTAGCTCTTATTTTTACACTCATAAGATTACCTTTTAATGGCACTTCTACACATTGGTATTATACCAAGTTGTAGACTTACTGCATCTAATTTATCTTGTTTATTAGAAGATTTTCGCTTACCCTTAATTCCAATTTTTTTTAGCTTAATTATTTCATCAGGGATAAAAATTCGAGTTCTTGCTACTTTAACAAAATGTGTACCTTCAACAAACACTCCATCTCTAACATAATTATTAAAAGTATTTTTAGTGATTTCAAGAAAGTGTATAACACCTTTTTCAGTTTCTAAATCAGGAAGGAATAATTCCACCATCTTTACAAGTCTTTTGTGCTCAGAGATTAAGAAGTCTATTTTCTCTTCTAAATACATAACAGACTCCTATTCTTCAATTTATCTTCTAGAAAGCAAAAGAGATAATTTTTTCTTAACTTGGTTAATTTTTTGTTTTGAATGCACATGTGCAGTCCTTAAAAAAAGTACTATTAAATTAAATAGCCTTTCTTGTTCTAAATCTCATAAAAAAAACTAAAAAGAATAGTAAACGCATTAAGTTTATAATAATATCTAGACAAAATGTCTTTAAAAAAATAGAGAAAAAGGAGATAAATAAATGAAATAAGTGATAAATCATAGTGAGAGTGACAGCTATACTCTCTACATTTAGTTGTAGTTTGAATATTTAACAAATATTCTATGTAAAAATTTAGATACTCATCTAATCGTGATTGGTGTGTTATATATATTAATTGGGTTTTCGGTAAATGTTCCCTAATAAAAAACTTTACTTGTCTAAATCTTCTGCTGTACACCACATATTACATTCTGTCCTTAGAGGACCTTTCTAATTAGTTACACCAAAAAACAAAAAAAGGAGCTCAAATGCTTGAAGAATTAAATTTTAAATACGATGGTAATCAATACATTATCAATGTAGAGGAAAAAACACTACTTATAAAAAGTAAGAATAAATCCACGCGTGGATTTTTTCATCTTGATGAACTTAATTATGGCGAAAGCTGGGTTGTATGCGAAAAAACTCTTTCTAAAACAGATGAGATGTTATGGGAATATTTTGATATTAAAATCAACTTCAAATATACAAAGGATGAGTAATGGCATTCAAGAGAAATGATATAAAGAGATTATGTAATATATTTGATTGTTCAGAACAGAATGTCCAATCTGCACTTTATATGGCAAGCTCTTATTTAAAACAAAACAATATAAATACCTACACTGTCGCAAGATGTGTAAGTATCTTATCCGACAAATTACAAAAAGCTCAAAAACAAAGTGATGTAATTGAATATCCAGATTTTGATATGAAACATGAGACTATTAGAAAGTATAGAGCTGATATTGTTAGTCTATACAATCAAACAATAGGTACAGAAAAAGGATGGGGGTATATAGCTTCTGAATTAAAGAACAAGCACAATATTAAAGTGTCACGACAGACTGTCCGAGCATATATTTTAAAATATGAAAACTGGAGGTTATTATGTCAAATCTAAAGGGATCTACTTTTGAGAAGCAAATCAAGAATGCAAAAATTAGGATAGAAGCACGGGGACAGAGCAGACACCATAAGCAAGATTTACATCTTACACATTCTAATGCTCTTGCATTGAAGCGAGATTATTACTTAAAATCTTTTGCCAAATATGCAACTTCGTTAAATGCCTCAGAATCAAAACTAAATGGTTATATGACAAATAATATAGTAAAAAGCTTTTTAGAGCAAAAAACAGTTTCTATGAGCCAAAAATCAGCTATAAATTTTACAAGAGGCTTCTCAGCATTACAAGATGGTTTAAAAACTACTGGCATATCTGTTACTGTGGATAAAAATATATTCGATTCTCATGTGAATTTTATTAAACAGAATAAAGAAGATAAACAAAATAGTGAGAATAGAGATATACAAAACCTTAAAGATGTGATTACAGAATTACATATAATTAACCCATCCTTCGCAACTCTTGCAACCTTACAATCTAACCTTGGTATTAGAGTATCAGAATCAATTGAGCTTTTGAATCATCCTGATAAGTATATTCAACAAGACAATATGATACACAACTTAATTGGCAAAGGTAATCATATTTATCAACCTAAGCCTTTAAGCATGGAATTAAGACAGTTATTAAGTAAAAGTGAAACAGTACACTATCAGTCTTATCACAATGCTTTAAAATCAATGAATATCACAAGTCACGATTTGAGATATACCTATGTGAAAAATAGGATGGAGCAACTACTAAAAAATAAAAATTATAAAGAAGCACTGCTTATTGTCTCAAAAGAGATTAATCATCATAGGGCAGAAATTACAGAATATTATCTCTCACAAACATCTTTCTAACTAAAAACAAAAAACCGCACATCATTTATAATAGATGAGGATATATATACAATCATAAGGAGATTATAGATTACTTACATTTATTAGCTGTTCCTTAGTTCTATTTTTTAGCTTTTTTGAACAGACCCCTCATTTTTTTCCAATTCTCAATTTTTCACTCAACTCAAATATTTAAAGAAAGTTTTTGTGTGCAGTCAACTGCACTGATACATACAAATATGTACACCGTTTGATATGTACATTTTTAATTCGCCTTAAAGGCACTCCAAAAAATCTTCTTCTTGAAGAACCATGGAGTGCCTAATGCACAAAAACGATACTAAACAACACAATGAGTTGCTTTCTCTTTTAATCAAATGTTTACCAAGGCAAGTAAATGCTTCTAATCACAAGAGCACAGCTAACAATAGAGTTAATCGCAATAGAGATAGACTAGAAGCATTAAAACACTATGCTTTTATGCAATTCAACTCTCCAAAAATAATTTCATTAATGATATTTGATATTGATTTTATTAATGGCAAAAAAGCAATAGATGTATTTAGCTTATATGACATGGTATATGAAATAGAAAGAGTAACATCTTGTAGACCAACATATGTTCTACAAACAACTAAAGGATACCACTTTGCTTTTCATCTAGAAAAACCTGTTTTTCTTCATCAACCAAAAGCCAAAAAGTATTTGAAAGATGTTAAAGAGGCAATTATAGACTCATTGTCTTGTGACAAAATTGCAAGTTCAAGGTTATATGGTATATGGAGAAATCCACTTGTACATGACTTCTGGTATTCAAGAGAAATAGAGTACGACCTATCATCATTTAAACACCTTATAAAGCGAAAGAAATGCTATACAGATACAAGAGAGACAAGGAACCCTTTATCAGTCTCAATCAACCAGGTAGTTGAAGGGCAAAGAAATAATAAGCTTTTTCTATTTGCAGTCAACTATTGCCTATCTAACCCTTTTAAAACATTTGAGAGTCTTACGGCATACTTACTAAATATAAATAAACAAGCCAAACCACCTCTAGATGAATTAGAAGTTCTTAATATAGCAAAGTCTGTTTTTAAAAGAAAAGAAGCTAGAACCTTATTTTTACCAAAACTAAAAGAAAGAGATATTCAAACGGGAATTATGAACTTTCCAAGAATGGCAAAATTATCTCGTAAAGATTATAATCAAGAGACTAAAAGACGCCAATATCTTTCAGCTGCAAGAACGAATGATATGAAGTCTTATGCAAGTAAGCAAGAAGCTATGAAGATTGCACAGGCTACAAAAATAAAGTTGACTAAGTCAAAGATTTTATATTCTTTGAGAAGGGTCATTGCTTTGTTTATTGAGCAAGATAAAAAGCTTAGTTATGTCAATATTGCGAAGGAGTGTCAACTTGATAGAAGAACTGTAAAGAAGTATATAGACTCATATAAACTACTGTAAAGGGTAATGTTAGCGGAACTATCTCTTTATCTATGTATTTTGCTGTACAAAATCATATAAAGAGATAGTGGAGTGGATAAGGATAAATAGTTATTAATTTTCCTAATATTCGCAATTATTGGTGTTAATAAGAATGTAATTTTATGTATAAAAAAATAATAATTAAATAATATGATAGAATACCTTAACATACTAAAAGGTTGAACAAATAGATACAAAAATAAAAAATATTATGCTTCAACCTGCAATAAACAATACTTTTATTAAAAGAAGATATCAAGAAGTAAGAAGAAGCTATTCTATTAATTATGATAAATTATTAGAATATCCGATTACAATAATTTATGGGAATGCAGGTACAGGAAAAACTTTCCAATTAAGCAAATATTATAAAAAGAATACGAAAAAATCATTATATATTTCTTTTTTTGAATTTGAGAAAATAAGAGAAGAGAATATAGATAAAAATATAGATGTTGTTATATTAGATTCACTTGATCAATTACATATTAAATATTTAAAAAAAGACTTCGATAGTATATTAATAGAGTTTATAAAGAAATGTAAAGAAATTAATCCAGAAATAAAATTTATTTTTTCTAGTAGAACTCATTTAGTGGGGGAAATTTCTGAAAATCTAGCTCTAGAATTTGGCTATATAAATACACTGGATATTTCTTATAATTTCTCCCATCAAGAATTTAAAAATGTAATTACCCATAATGTATCTGTTATCTTAGGTGAACCTGCTTCTGGAAAAACTTTTCAATTGAAAAATTATTCTAAAAATAATCCTAATACTCATCTTGTTGAATTGGTGACAATAAAATACGAAAATGAAATAAAAAACACTACAGAAATAGTTCTATTAGATTCTATTGATGAAGCATTAATTAATCATAAAAGCTTTAAAACACTAAATGCTGAATTAATTAATTATATTAAAGCATGTAAAAAAATAAATCCAAAAGTTAAATTTGTAATCAGTTGTCGTGCTCTTGAATGGAAAGAATATTTTGCAAAAGCATTAGAAAATATTGAAAATGATATGAAAATTTACAATATAATAGCACTTGATATAGAAGATATAAATCAGTTGTTAATAGCTAAGAAGATATTTCAAGAAGAATTTTGGGAGTTTATAAAAGAAAATCAGATAGAAGCATTCCTTAAAAATATTATGGTTCTTTTTCATATTGTAAATAAATTTACTGTTTATAGAAGTTCTTCATTTAGCTACATTGATATTTATAAAGATATCATAAAAGAACATATTAGTAAAAAAGGGGAAGATAGAGAAGATATAATTTGGGATGACCCAATAGATAAATATATTCTTATAGCTTCTTCATTAGCTACCTATATGATATTGAACCGAGTACAGTATCTTGAACTTGATAATTTACCAATTTTAGCAGATGAGCTTTATCAAATTAATTCTTTTCCTGTAATAGCTAGTGACATAAAAAAGGTATTGAGCACAACATTATTTGAAACAAAAGGTCATAGAATTGATTTTTATCATAAGTCGATTAAAGAATATTTAACTGCTAACTTTATCTATAAAAAAAATCTTGACATGATAGAAGTAAAAGCCTTGTTTTCCCACAATCTAAGATTCTATGAAGAGTTTGAAGAAATTATCATTTATCTAACAAACCTAAATTCAAACCTTTTC
>JBLIEY010000141.1:0-6888 GCA_047633475.1 Sulfurimonas sp. | reverse complement strand
CGTGGAGTCAAAATAAATATGGTGATGATTTACGTTCTTTTAGAAAAACAGTTGTAGAGGTTAAAAATACAAAAAAACCACTTGTTGCTGTAGAGCTTGGTCGTGCAGGTTTAGTTGTTCGGGGTATCTCTCCAATTATTGACAAGGGTAAATATATAGGTTCAGTTGAATTTATGCAAGGTCTGAACTCTGTAGTTAAATTTGCAAAAAAATCTCATGATTTTGAAGTTGTTATCGTCATGAAAAATGAATTCTTATCAACTGCTACAGCACTCTCTGCAGCTAAAAAAATAGGAAACTATACTCTAGCTGTAAATGAAAAAGTGATTAATCAAAACTTTCTAAATGATTTAAAAAATATAGATATCTCAAAGATTGATTCATTTCAAACAACAAAAAAATATTTTATAGTATCCCAAGCAATAAAAGATTTTTCAAATAAAGTGGTTGGTTATGCTCTCATTGGTAACAAAATTTCAACTGTTAACAAAATTGTTTCTCAATCAGAAGATGCACTTTTAAGACAGGTATTAATAATTGCTCTTTTATATATTATTACCCTGATATTTTTAATCATAGTTATAAAAATGAGTGTAGTAGGTCCTATAGTTAAACTTGATGATGTAGTTAAAGAACTGGCTCAAGGAGATGCAGATTTATCTAAAAGATTACCTGTGAAATCTGGGGATGAATTAGGACAGGCAAGTATAAGTATTAATCAGTTTTTAGAGAAAGTAGAAGCACTTTCAATAGAAGCACAAGAGAAGGCATTAAAAGCACTAGAATCAGAACAAGCAATTAAAGATAGTATGGAAAGAAATAGATTTAATACAGCTCTATCAGAAGAAATGATAATTGGGGCTATTCATAATGCTAATAACTTAAGTGCCAGTATGAAATCTAATATTGTAAATGTTGAAGATGTAAATAGATTAAACAAAGAAACAGGAAACGTTATATCTAGAGTTAATTCTTCTACAGATGAAATCACAACTACAATATCTAGTATTACCGAGATGATTAGTGATTCAAGAGTTTCTTCTGAACAGTTGAATAGTAATGTAGAAGAGATATATAATGTTATTTCACTCATTAAAGATATATCTGATCAAACAAATTTATTGGCATTAAATGCTGCCATTGAAGCTGCTCGGGCAGGTGAACATGGACGTGGTTTTGCTGTTGTAGCAGATGAAGTAAGAAAGCTTGCAGAACGTACACAAAAAGCGACAAGTGAAGTAGAAGCAAATATAAGTGTACTTAAACAAAATTCTACAAGCATGGCAGAAAATAGCGAGAGGATAGAAGAACATGCTCATCTATCACAATCTAAACTAAATGAGTTCAAAAAAATTCTTAGTGAACTAATTGTGAATTCTGAAAAAATTACTGATGACAATACTATAATAGGCCATGAACTTTTTGTTAATACAGCGAAACTTGATCATATGGTCTTGAAGAACAACTCTTATTCAGCTGCATTTGAAGGAAAACCTATTCTTACAATAGGTGATCATAAAACTTGTAACTTAGGTAAATGGTATACTCAAGAGGGTAACGAAAGTTTTGGGAATAATAGTCATTATGCTTCTTTAGACAAACCTCATATACAAATACACAAAAATATTAAAGAAGTTATGGCTATTCTTGGAGAAGAAAAAGTAGATGTAGATAAGGTGATAGCTTTATTTAAAGATAATGAAAATGAATCAAAAGAGCTGTTTGCTATTTTAGATGATATAGTTAAATAGTAATTAAAAGTATTAAAATTTAAAATGCGTATTTATTTATTATTATTTGGATTATTAGTATTAGTATTTAGTGGTTGTTCTGTTGAGCCTCTAAAAGCTATTAAAGTTGATTCATTAACTAAAAAAATGGACTATATAGCAGATGTTAAACCAATACTCGATAAGAGATGTGTAGTCTGTCACTCTTGCTATAACTCTCCATGTCAGTTAAAACTCAGTTCTTTTGAAGGAGCTGACAGAGGGACTTCAAAAGAGGAAGTATATATTGGTGAACGTTTAACTGCGCAAGACCCATCGAGACTTTTTACAGATGCTAAAAATACAAAAGAGTGGAGAAAAAAAGGTTTTAGTAGTGTTCTTGATAGTAACTCAAAAGTAGGATCCAACAACTCTTTAATGCTTCTTTTACTAGATCATAAAATGAAAAACCCAAAAAGTGAGGGTTCTTATTTTAGCGAAAGTGATGATTTAACATGCTCAAAAGATACAGATGAATTGGCTGAGTTTTTAGATGAGAATCCAAGCCAAGGTATGCCATTTGGACTCCCATCATTAACACAAGATGAATTTAGAATTATAAAAGGCTGGTTGGCTCAAGGAGCAAATGCTTCTAGTAAAGATCAAGATAAACTAGCTAAAACACCATCTTTTAAAGTACAAAAGATTATTGATGAATTTGAAACTTTTTTAAATAATCAAGAAGCTAAGCATGTAATGAGTGCGAGATATATTTATGAACATTTATTTCTAGCGCATTTATCTTTTAAAAGTTCACCAAAAGAATTTTTTGAGCTGGTTCGCTCAAAAACACAATCTCCTCTACCAATAGAAATTATTCCTACTCTCCGTCCTTATGATAATCCAAAGGTAGACAATTTTTATTATCGTTTTAGAAAAGTTCATTCAAGTATCGTGTATAAGACTCATATGGTTTATGACTTGGATGATAAAAAGCTTCAACGTTACAATGAACTTTTTATAAAACCTAAATGGAATAAAAAACCATTTGTTGTTGGTTATGAGACAGACTATAATAATGAGCCATTTAAAGTTTTTGCTCAGATTCCGGCATCAGCTAGATATAAGTTTTTACTTGATAATTCTGAATATGTTATTAGAACATTTATTAGAGGTCCTGTTTGTAAAGGACAAATTGCTCTAAATGTAATACGAGATAATTTTTGGGTTATGTTTATGAATCCAAAATATGACCTTTCTTTAATCAAAAATGGATTTTTAGAACAAGAATATAAGAATTTAAAGATGCCAATTGAAGATGGTAGCAATGTAAAATTACTAAATACTTTTAGTGATAAATATATAAACGCAGCTATTAAATATAATCAAAATAGACAAAATGCCTATGATTCTTTTTATAAAGATGGACTGGACATTGAAAGTATATGGAAAGGGGAGAACCCTCAAAGTTCACCTTTTTTAACTATTTATAGACATTTTAATAGTGCCTCTGTTTATAAAGGAGCTTTAGGAGGTCTTCCGAAAACTGCTTGGGTTATTGACTATCCTTTGTTTGAAAGAATATATTATGCACTAGTTGCAGGCTTTGATATTTATGGGAATATTGGTCATCAGATTTCAACTCGTCGTTATATGAATCGACTTAGAGTTGAAGGTGAAAGTAATTTTTTAAACCTTTTACCAAGGGAAGATAGAGAAAAAGTTTTTGCTACTTGGTACTTAGAAGCAGATAATGAAGAAATACACTTCATGTCAAAAAAAACTTCGTCAATTCATTATAAAAATATTGATTCAAAAAGAGAGTTACTTGAAAAAGTAGTAAACCATCATCTCTTAAAATCTTGCAACATCACTTTTGACAAATTAAACTATTTGTATTCTAATGAAAGGGTACCCAAACTTCCAATTAGTTATAAAAATAATGATGATTATGTACAAGCTTTCAAATCTTTAGTACAAAAAGGATTACCTTTTATTCAAGTTGTAAATGGGCAACAGTCTAACCTAGCATTTATAAGAATCAAAAATATACCAAATAAAAATGACAAGGTTATTTCCGCTGTCATTAACAGATGGCATGATAATGTATCGTTTATGTTTGATGAAGATGATAGCTTAGACTCATCAAAGGATGAATTTGATTTTATTGAAGGCTTTATTGGTTCTTACCCTAACTTATTTTTAGTAGTTGATTATAATGATTTACCTGACTTTTTTGATATGTTGCATAACTATGATGGAAGTGATAAATATATAAATAAATTTTTAAAGTATGGAGTCAATCGTGGAGATGATAATTTCTGGGAAACTTATGATTGGTTTCAAGAAAGATTTTATAAAGATAATCCTCATGAATCAGGAATCTTTGACCTAAATCGTTATTATCATAAGGTTTTTTGATATAAAGTAAGATTCTGTTAGCTTATTTTGAATAGAATACCCTTTTAACCTAAAGGCTAATTATGAAACAACTTTTATCATTTCTAAACTCCATGAAAACCATGGCTGTTTTGATGTCAATCTTTGCAATTGCAATCGCTTACGCAACATTTGTTGAAAACGATTACGGAACTATTACAGCTAAAGCTGACATCTATAATGCGACATGGTTTGAAGTCTTACTTGGATTACTGACTTTCAACCTAGTTCTCAATATATACAAGTACAAGATGTACAAACTTAAAAAAGCTCCAATATTTATTTTTCACGTTGCTTTTATTATTATACTAATAGGTGCTGCTATTACCCGTTATGTTGGGTATGAAGGTACAATGCATATACGCGAAGGTGCAAGTTCGTCCACAATGATGAGTGCTAGTACTTACTTTAATGTAGATGCTAAAGTAGGTTCTACTCATGAAGTTATATCTACAGAAGTATATCTTTCCAAAAAGAATACAAATAGTTTATCCCGTTCTTTAGAAGTTGAGGGTAAAAAAGTAAATGTGGATATGATAGAATATATCCCAAATGCAATTGAGACAACAGTTGAATCTGATACTGGACCGGCTTTTGTATCTCTAATGGTTACTGGAGATGGAAAAGGGGTACCTGTTAAACTTGCTAGAGGTGAGTTTTTTGAGGCTGATAATTATGTTTTAGATTTTCACTCAGGACTAACTTTTAACAAGATGGTTATATCTTTGTTTATTGAAAATGGTGAGCTTTTCATGAATCATACTACTCCTATTTTATATTTGTATATGGATAATCAAGAAAAAGGTAAGTTAGAAGCAAATGAGAAAGAACCTTTTACGACGAGAACACTGTTTAACGTAGCTGGTGGTGCTTTTGTCCTTAAAACTTTTTATGCCCATTCTGTAAAAAAGGTTGCTACAGACCCTAATGCATCACCTCGAGATTCTGGTATAGATGCCTTTAAATTTAATATAAGTGTCGATGATGTAACAAAAGAAGTTATGATTTTTGGACAAATTGGAAGAGAGGCAAAAGAATTTCACAATGAGATAAATGGTGTTGATGTACATCTTTCATATGGTTCTAAGAAACTTACCCTTCCTTTTGAAATTAAGCTAAATGATTTTCAACTAGATAGATATCCAGGTTCAATGAGTCCTGCATCTTATGGAAGTGAAGTTGTTCTAATAGATAAGGAGGAAGGTCTTGAAATGCCTTACAGAATTTTTATGAATAATATCTTAGAGCACCGAGGATACAAATTCTTTCAGTCATCTTATGATGAAGATGAAAAGGGGACAGTTCTTTCTGTAAATAATGACCCAGGATGTTTACCTACATACATAGGTTATTTTCTTTTAACTTTAGGAATGATGTGGTCTCTTTTTTCAAGATCAAATAGATTCTCACAGTTGGCAAAAAAAGCTAAAAAAGCCGCTGATGAAAAAGCTCTTGGTGCTATCTTAGCAATTGGATTAGTTCTTAGTTTTACTCCTTCGTATGCACAAGAGTTAAGTCCAACTTTAAAAGCTATTTCCTCATTCGATCAAAGTCATGCAGAAAAATTTGGTGCACTGATCATCCAAGACAGTAGTGGAAGAATGAAGCCTTTGGATACCCTCTCAACAGAAATTATGTCTAAAATTCATAGAGGTTCACATATAAGCATCGGAGATTATAAGCTAGGATCAAATCAAGTTATCCTTGGAATGATGGTTATGCCTGAGTCGTACCGTAACGTTAAAATGATCTACACAAAAAATGCTGCAGTTAATAAACTTATAGGTCTTGAAGAGAAGTCTAAATATTCATCTTTTTCTCAATTTTTTACTAATTCTGAAAATATGACTGGATACAAACTTTCTGATATTGTAAATGAAGCAGCTAGGAAAGCACCAAAAAATAGAAATAAAACTGATAAAGCTGTTTTAAAAGTTGATGAAAGAGTAAATATAGCTTATTCTGTCTATACCGGTGACATTATGAAGATGTGGCCAAAGCCAAATGATGTAAACAATAAATGGTTCCCAATTATGGAAGCACTTCAAACTTTTGAACCTGAAAATGCTGATAAACTAAGAGTAATTGCATTTGAGTATTTTACTTCTATAGGTGAAGCACTTAAAAGTGGTGATTGGTCTGGCGCCAATATAGCAGTTTCAAAACTTGCAGAATATCAAAAGTTTTATGGTTCTGCAGTTTATCCAAGTGAAAATAAAGTTAAAGCAGAGATGTTTTATAACAAATCAAATATTTTTGAGACTCTTTATCCTTTCTACCTTTTACTTGGGTTTATACTGTTAGTTCTTAGTTTTGTTAAAATTATCAAACCAAAATTTAAGATAGAGATGTTTTCTAAGGCAACTCTTGGACTTCTAATTATTTTCTTTGCAGCTCATACTTTTGGTTTAGGCTTAAGATGGTACATCTCAGGTCATGCTCCTTGGTCTAATGGTTATGAGTCTATGATTTATATTGGTTGGGCAACAGTTTTAGCTGGTTTGATCTTTTCAAAACGTTCATCAATGACTATGGCATCTACAGCTATTTTAGCTGGTCTTATTCTTTTTGTTGCGCACTTAAACTGGATGGATCCACAGGTTACAAATTTAGTCCCTGTTCTTAACTCATATTGGTTAAGTATTCACGTTGCTGTAATCACTGCTAGTTATGGTTTTCTTGGGCTTGGTGCTCTTCTTGGATTTATTAGTATTTTACTATTTATAATAAAAACTAAGAA
>JBLIEY010000140.1:0-6890 GCA_047633475.1 Sulfurimonas sp. | reverse complement strand
TTTTAAAATAAATTACAATATTTTCTCAGGATTTAAAGACAGTAGCCAGATTGAGGCTGCAAGAGAAAGTAAGTTGGCAAGTGAGCTAACACTACAATCTTATACAGATAGCGTCAATACAGAGATATATAGTTCTTACTTAACATATCAATCATTGTTTACTCAAAAAGTCTCAGCTGAGGCACAGTTAAAAGCACAAGAAACATATGAAAAGTTAGTGCATGAAGAGTTTGAAAACCAACTTACAGATGCAGATGTATTAAGTCGTGCAATATCATCTTCTGCAATGGCAAGAGCATTTCTAATTCAAATAGAGGCACAACTATATGACACATATGCAAAACTATTGTTAGAAATTAATAATGAAACTTTTCTTTCATCATTACAAAATTAAAGGATAAATAGTGTTAAAAAAATATGGAATGTACATAATAGTCGCGGTTCTTTTTATTATTGCTTTAGTTTTTATTTATCAAAAACTAAACCCAGATACTATAGCAGACAATTTAATATCCGCAACTGGTAAAATGGATGGTGATTTGATAGCTCTTAATACAAAGTATCCTGGTCGTGTGAATAAAGTTACTATCCAAGAGGGACAACAAATAAAAAAAGGCGAAATAATTGCTGTCCTTGGCAGTGAAGAATATGTAGCAAAAATGGACGCTTTAAGTAAAAATATTCAAGCTGCTACAATTACTTTAGGTGCAACTAATCAAGAGTATCTAATTGCTAAAGAAAGCTTACCTTTAAATGTTAAGAACGCTTTTAAAGGCATCGAAATAGCACAATCTCAGAAAAAATCTTTACAAGATTCAATAAATAGTTTAAAAGCCGTAGTTGAGCAAAATGAAAGAGATTTACATAGAGTAAAAAAATTATATACTAAAAAGTTGATTGGTAAACAAAAACTAGAATTTACAGAGCTTGAATTGACAAATAATAAGAATAAACTCTTAAACCTAAAACAAAAAATAATACAAGCACAAAGAAGTATCTCAATAGCCCAAAACACACTTCAGTTAGCAAAATCTCAAATGAAAAAAATCAAAGTTATAAAAGCAACACTAGAAGCTTCACAAAAGCAGATAGAAGCACTTAATGCCAATAAAAAAGAGTTAAAAATTATTATAGATGAGCTAACTATAAAATCACCTATAAATGGTGTTGTAATTGAAAAAATAGCACATGCTGGAGAAGTCATTGGTTCAGGAGCTATAGTCGCAACTTTACTTGATTCATCTACTTTATATTTGAAACTTTTTATAGATACTATGGAAAATGGAAAAATAAAAGTTGGAGATAAAGCAGTCATATTTTTAGATTCAAATCCAGATACACCAATACAAGCAAAAATCATTCGTATAGCTGCTAAAGCTGAGTTTACCCCAAAAGATGTAAGTGTAAGAAGTGATAGAATACAAAGAGTTTATGCAGTTCATTTAAAACCTCTCAAGGATAACAGTTTATTAAAAATTGGGATTCCTGCTGTTGGGGTTATTTCAATAGATGCAAAAGGTCTTCCAAGCTCACTTAGTGAGATACCGGAAATATAGATGTCTGACTTGGAAGTAAGAGATATTAGTGTTAATTATAAAAATGTCAAAGCGATTTCTAAAGTCTCATTTGAGGCTAATCGTGGAGAAATAATTGGTTTGATTGGAGCAGATGGAGCTGGAAAAAGTTCACTAATGCTTTCAATCGCTGGGATTATAAGATTTAGTGGTGAGGTAAGCTTCAATGGAGAACTTTATCATAGCCCAAAAGAAGCCGATAAAATAAAGTCAAATTTCGGGCTTATGCCACAGGGAATAGGACTAGTTTTATATAGCACCTTAACAGTCGAAGAACATCTAGAGTTTTTTGCTGACATTAGAAATATAACTAAAGACAAAGAATTTTTAGACTATAAAACAAAACTACTACATATGTCTGGGCTTACAGATTTTGCAGATAGAGAAGCTAGTAAACTAAGTGGCGGGATGATGCAAAAACTATCCCTTATTTGTACGCTTTTGCATCGTCCAAAACTTCTTATTTTAGATGAGCCAACCACAGGAGTAGATCCACTCAGTAGACTTGAGTTGTGGGATATACTTGACAACATACGAAAAGAAGAAGGTTCAATCATACTAGTAAGCACTGCATACATGCAAGAAGCAAATAAAATGGATAGGGTTATGCTGTTCGATGAGGGTAAAATCATAGCTGCTGGGACTGCGCAAGAGTTACTAGAATCAATACAAAAGTATACTTACGTATTAACAGAATCCTCCAATGAAAATATGTGTATTAGTTTTGATAAAAGAAGTTACTCTTTAAATCCATTAGATGCTAAACATGAAAAACCAACTCTAGAGGGTTTGTTTTTTGTAAATGCACTAAAACAAAACAAAACACTTCCTTCAATTGAAATGCATAAAAGAGAAATACCTCAAGAAATACCAGAAGTAATAATGAAAGCTAGCAAAATTACTAAGAAATTTGGTTCATTTATTGCGAATGATTCAGTCGATATTGAACTGAAACGTGGTGAAATACTAGGTCTTTTAGGTGCTAATGGAGCAGGAAAAACAACTTTTATTAAAATGTTACTTGGTCTGTATGGTATAGATTCAGGAGAGTTATCACTTTTAGGTAAAAAGATTAAAACACAAAATGATAGAACAAAATTAAAATCAAAGATAGGTTATGTATCACAACATTTTGCTTTATACAATGATATGACTGTAAAAGAAAATCTTATTTACTTCGCAAATATGCACAAAATATCATCTAAAGATGCCATGCATAGAATAAAAAAGTATGCTTTTGAACTTGGATTTGACAAATATATGGACAAGTTTCCAACAGAATTACCTTTAGGTGTAAATCAAAGGTTTTCAATTGCTACAGCACTTTTACATGAACCTGTTGTTCTATTTTTAGACGAACCCACAAGCGGTGTGGACACTATTGCAAGGGCGCAATTTTGGAAAATACTACATAGATTAAAAGAAGTTTGGGGTATATCTATCTTAATTACGACTCACTATATGAGTGAAGCAGAATATTGTGACAGAGTAGTTTTGTTAAAACAAGGAAAAAAGATAGCTGATGATACAGTAGAAAATCTTTATAAACAACATCCACAAGCTCAAACTTTTGAAGACATATTTTTGACTTACTTTAGGTCTGAGTCATGAAGATAAGAACTGTACAAGGATATGTGCTTAAAGAGTTTATGGAGCTTTACAGAACAAAATTAATCGTTATGGTTTATTTATTACCTGTAATGGTAGTTATACTCTTTGGTTATGGAATTAGAATGGAAGTAACACAAGCCAGAATTCTAATTATCGACAATGACCAAAGCCAACTCTCTCGTAAAGTAACTACTGCATTTGAGCATACAAAATACTTTAATGCAAAAACAACATATATGAGTGAGAAAGAAGCTATGAGAACTATTAAACAAGCTAATACTGATGTCATACTAATTATTCCAAGTTCTTTTGAAAAGAATTTATATAAAGGTATTAAAAGTGAGTTTGGAGTTTTTATAGATGCTGCTTTTCCAACTCGGGCAAGTACATTAGAAGCCTATGTACAAGGTGAAATTTTAAATGTTGCATCTAGTGTGATGGAGAATATGACTACTAATTCAAAAGGTACGATAGAACTAAACTCAAGAAGTCTTTTTAATCAAGCCATGCGCGATGAAGATGCAATAGTTCCAGGTCTTATAGGTCTTGTTCTTCTAGTTGCTCCTGCTATTTTAGCAGCACTTCTTATAGTTAAAGAAAAAGAAAAAGGTACTATTTTTAATTTTTATGCTTCACCATTAAGTAAAGGTGAATTTTTACTAGCAAAAATTTTACCTGTTTTTTTATTGCATTCAATAAATATTTTTATACTATTTTTAATAGCAATTTACCTTTTCAATGTCCCCTTTAGAGGTAATTTTTTTCTATATTGGTTTTCTAGTGAATTATATATCATGATTAGTTTATCTATAGGAATGCTTATCTCAGTCATAACAAAAAAACAGATTGTTGCTGTTGTTTTAACAGTTATTGTAACTATATTGCCAGGATTTTTATACTCGGGAATTCTAATGCCCATATCTTCGATGAGTGGTGGATCATATATAGAAGCACATATTTTTCCTGTTATGTATTACAATCACATTTTATATGATGCTTTTTTAATTGGTCAAGGTCTTGCATCTGATGAAATATTATTCTACCTTTGCATCTTAACCGGGTTCGTAATATTTTTCTTTACTACTGGTGTTTTACTACTCAAAAAGGAGCTTAAATAATGAAAATTTTCTTTATTATCCTAACAAAGGAGCTAATAAGCTTTATGCGCTCTATTATGCTTGTAGTTGTAGTTTTATACGCTTTTACTGTTGATATTTATATAGCAGGTAGTGGTATTCAGATAAAACCAAAGAATGTTTCCGTTGGATATGTTGACAATACAGGAGGAGGAATAAGTCAAAAGATTCTTTCAAGACTTCATAAACCTGAATTTGTTGAACCAACATTATACTTTTCTCAAAAAACATTGAGTGAGGCAATATTTAATAAAAAGGTATTAGTCGGAATTATTTTTGATCCAAATTTTGAAAAAGATTATCGTCAAAATAAAGTTGCAAAATTAAATATTTTACTTGATGCTACAGCGGCTTCACAAGGCTTAACAACACTTTCGTATCTTAGAAATATAATCTTAGATTTTGAAAAACTAAATATTCCTATTGAACTAAAGTCTCACAAACTATTTAATCAAAACGCAGACAATCATCAGTTTATGGCACTTACAGAACTACTTTCAATCACCACGATGCTCATTGTAATTTTAACAGCTATAGCTTTTGTAAAAGAAAAGGAAGATGGTACATGGGATATTATGCTTTTGATGCCAGTAAATCCAAAAATAATTATTTTAGCTAAAAGTATGTCTCAAGTATTGATTGTTATGGTTGGAGTTATGTTATCTCTAGGATTTGTAGTATTTGGAACTTTTAATGCACCAATGAATGGTTCTTTTTGGATTTTCACACTTTTTACATTCGTCTATGCATTTTCAAGTGCTGGATTAGGCCTATTTGTAGCTGCAATTAGCAAGGATGTTATGCAAGTTGCTCAACTATCTATAATAATTATGATGCCACTTATTTTTCTAAGTGGTGCTTGGACACCAGTATATGCTATGAATCCTATTTTCCAAAAACTATCTATTTTATCTCCGCTTCGTTATTATATTGAAGGAACTGAAAGCCTGTTTTATAGGGGGACATCTTTTATAGATATGATGCCATATTTTGAAGGAGTTCTTATATTAGGAACTTTATTGTATTGGTATGGATTTAGAAAAATTGGAAAGTTATTTTAACCCAAATCCGATATAATTAGAAAATATAAAAGATATCCCTACTCTAGATTTAAAAAGATAAAAAAGTAGTGATTAAATTCACTCTAAAATCCCTTACTATAGGACTTTTTGGAGATTTACAAAAATAATAAAGAGTTCCCTATGAAAAAACTATATTTCTTAACATTAATATTTCCAGCCATTATATTTGCACAGAGTTATCTAATCTCTAATATTCCTCTTCCAAAAACTTATATCCAAAACTTAGATCCATATCCATGTGACGAGGAATGTTTACAGACTTATATTGACAATGATATGATTTTTTCATTTCTATCTTACGCTGATTCGAAGCTGGAGAATCAGGACCAAGATGATATAAGAATGATGAATATATCTATACTAAACCTAGGTTCTGCTGTTATTACAGATAAAATACGCATCGCTCTACTTCTACCATATAAAGTCATAGGGAGATATGCTCTATCCACAACAAATGCTACCTTTGCTTACCTTATAGCTAAAAATCATTCCTTTGAACTAAAAAGTTATAAGATAGAAAGTGAAAGTGTTGAAGATATTCAAAAAGCACTACAAAAAATTTCTAATGATGGTGTCAACTATGTTATAGCACCACTAACACAACAAGGGGCAGATGCTGTAGCGGAAATAAACCCTCAAATGAATGTTTTTTTCCCAACGATCAACAAAAAAGATGTAACTGACACTTCTTCATATCTTGTATATGGAGGTATAGATTATCAGGCACAAAGCGATTTATTACTAAAAGAAGCTATCTCTCCTCTTGTTATCTTTTATGACAGCTCAAGTATAGGCAAAAAGCTAAGCTTATATGAGGAAAACCAGTTTATAAATGCAGGAGTTCATAACAACCTTGATACAGTAGAAGTTCAAAATAAAATCATAGATACAGATAAAAGTGTCGTTAAATTTTCTATTCCAAAAAGAACTACAAATTTAGAAAGACAACTAAGTAAAAATAAGAACATAGTGGAAGGCTCTTTTTTCATAAATACACCTATTGTTAAAACTGGTATGATTATGTCTCAACTTACGCTTTATGATACAAATGCAACAAATGTATTGTCAACTCAAATAAACTATGACCCGCTAGTACTATCTATGACTCAGTATGTTGATAGAAAAAATATGATTATTGCCAATTCTATTACTCACAACAACAACATACTAATAGAAGCGAATTCACTCTTAGGAAACGATATAGTATATGATTGGATAAACTACACAACCACTGTAGGAATAGACTACTTCTTTAGTCTTGCTACAAGAGAAGATAGAGAATACAACATAGTTCTATTGGATAATCAAATGGTTTATCCAATAGAACTATTAAATCCTGCTAGATATAGATTTATAAAGTATATATCAGACCACGAATAGTGATAATATGAGCTCTTTTGTAAGTGTATCTATCTTCTGAGGTTTTCCTTCAAAAGTTATGTATGCTAATGTAATAGAGAGTTCAAATATTTTCTTCTCATCCCTAT
>JBLIEY010000139.1:0-6904 GCA_047633475.1 Sulfurimonas sp. | reverse complement strand
CTATCAGTTTGTTTCTTTGGAATTGTGTTATAGTCTCTAAGCCTTTGTTTAAAATACTTATAGCTTCTGGCCAGTCTTTCCTTATTGCAAAAGTCAAATCAAGGTTATCATCTAATGGAAATACTGATTCAAGATAAGGTATTCCTAGCGTACTACTTAAGTATCTTGTTGAACCATTGCTAAATAAAGCATCACCTTTACCAAAGATTACTTCATTTAACACGTCCTCAACAGTTGAGGCATAGATTATTTTAGCATTTTCAAATTGTTTGGCAATTTTTTCATCAGGAAGGTTTCCTTTATGTATAACAATTGTTTTTTCAGATAAATCCTCAAGAGATTTTATATTTAAAGGATTTCCCATTTTTACCATAAGAGTTTTCTTCATTGAGATGTAAACATTTGAAAAGTTAAACCACTCTTTTCTTTCTTCAAGATTTACTATTTCACTAAGCCCATCTAATGTTTGTTTAGATTTTGCCATCTCTTGCATTTTAGACCAGTCCCCTAACTGTAATACAAAATTTGCTCCAGTAGCTTCATTTATTTTAGTTAATATATCTACATCATAACCAGATACAATTCCATCATTATTAACAAAAGCATATGGTGCCCAACTATCACCTGTACCTAAAAATATTGTAGGATGATTTTTTAAAAATGTTTTTTCTTTTGAAGTTAGTTGGACAGAACTGTCCGAATATAAAAGGTTTGTTATAAGTAGAACTAAAATTATAAATTTTAAATAAATCAAAATAAAATCCTTAGTAACAATATTCTAACATAAATATTATAATATTGTTACAAGTAAGGAATAATTTATTTTAGTATGTTTTGAACCTCATCAAATGCCACTTCTACATCTTTAGGATTTTTTGCACCAATTTTACTGAAGATAAGTATTGCAATCCAAGATGCAACAAAACCAGGAAGAAGTTCATACAAATCAAAGATGCCACCTTCTAGTTGTTTGTAAACTATAACAGTTACAGCACCAACTATCATACCAGCTAAAGCTCCTGTTTTTGTTATCTTTTTACTATAAAGAGACAAAATAACAAGCGGACCAAATGAAGCCCCAAAACCTGCCCAAGCATAAGAAACAAGTTGTAATACACTAGAATTTCTATCACTAGAGATTATCCAAGCAATAACAGCGATTATTACAACAGTAAGACGACCTATCCAAACAAGCTCTTTGTCTGAAGCATCTTTTTTCAAAAGAGCATGGTAAATATCTCTAGTTAAAACAGATGAAGATACTAAGAGTTGGGAGTCTATTGTGCTCATAATCGCAGCTAAAATTGCTGCTAATAAAAAGCCCGCTATCCAAGGGTTAAATAGCAACTGAGAAAGAGTAATAAAAATCTTTTCACTATCTTGTAAATCAACACCATGAGAAACTATATAAGCAAGACCAAAAAATCCAACTGCCAATGAACCAATAAGAGATATAATCATCCAACCCATACCAATATACTTCGCTTTACTCATATCATCTTTATTCTCAAGAGACATAAATCTAACTAAAATATGAGGCTGACCAAAATAACCAAGTCCCCAAGCCACAAGAGATATTATTCCTATAAGTGAAGTTCCATTAAATATATCAAGATGAGTAGGGTTAATCGACTCAATAAGTCTTAAACCTTCTTCCACTCCACCTATGTCATAAAGAACAACAAGAGGAGTAACAACTAAGGCTAACATCATAAGTATACCTTGAATAAAGTCTGTCCAACTTACAGCATTATAACCACCTAAAAATGTGTATGACACAATAATAAAACTTCCTGTAGCTAGTGCAGTTGAGTAATCTAGTTGAAATGTTGCTTCAAATAGTTTTGCACCACTAACCAGTCCAGAAGATGCATAAAGAGTATAAAATATTAAAATAACCACAGCGGTAACTATTCTAAGAGTATCGCCTTTATCTTGAAATCTATTTGCAAAATAATCAGGAATTGTAATAGAATCATTTAGATGCTCAGTATAAACACGAAGTGGTTTTGCCACATAGTTCCAGTTTAAAAATGCTCCTATTATCAATCCAACAGCAATCCAACTACCTACTATTCCACCACTGTACATCATTCCAGGAAGCCCCAAAAGTAACCAGCCACTCATGTCTGAAGCGCCCGCACTAAGTGCTGTCACAGCCGGTCCTAATTTTCTACCTCCTAAAACAAAGTCACTAAGATTCTCTGTTTTAAAATAGAAGTAGCCTCCTATAAATACCATAACTGATATATATGTTATGAACGAAATGATGGTTGGGGTATGCATGTTTTAAATCCTTTTTTTATTGTGAAGATATTCCATTGTATAGAAAAAACTATTAAATATTAATGAAACAAATATACTTGGCTATTATTTTGCTTATAAAAATGAGTATTATTAGTTATAATTTTGCATGATAAAACTAACTTACCAAAAAATAACTTTTTCTCCTTTAGCGATTGCTTTTATATATGCTCTGTTTGCTACTATGTGGATAATCTTCTCAGACTCGGCTGTTGATGTTCTTAACTTAAGCAGTGATACTTACTCTTATATCCAAACATTTAAAGGTCTTACTTTTGTTAGTATTACTTCTATAATAGTATTTTTGATGGCAAATCGTTCGTTTAAAAAGCAAGAGCATCTTATTGGTCTTTTGTCAATTATTAGAGGGGTAAACCAACTTATAATTAGAGAAAAAGAAAAAGAAAAACTTCTTCAAGAAAGTTGTAATGTCTTAGTCTCCAACTCTACATATAGTAGTGCATTGATTATTACTTTAGATGAAAACAATAAAATACAACACTGTGTTGGAACTGAAACAACAGAAAACTTTACAACTTTTAAAGAGAAGATTAAAGCAGATTGGTCTACTTACTGTACAGAGGAGATACTAAATAAGAAAAAACCTCTTACTTGCATTGAGGACATTATAAAAAGTACACATTATTCTAAACCTACTTTTGTGATAGAGTTGAAATATAACGATACGATTTATGGTTTTTTAACGCTTTGTATTGATAATATAGGTATTGAGAATAAGGATGAATTAAAACTTTTAACTGAACTTTCAAATGACATATCTTTTGCTCTTTATAATATTAGAAATAGAAATGAAATTGTCAACTTAACAAAACTAAATACCAACATCATCAACAGTACAGACAATCTAATATTTGTAAAAGATAAAAACCTTACATATATCTCATGCAATAGTGCTTTTGAAAAGTTTATGAATAAATCAGAAGATGAAATAATTGGAAAAACTGATTATGAACTTTTTGAAAATGAAGCAAGTATTTGTCAAAAACATGATAACAGTATACTTATAAACAAAGTATCTTCTTTTAATATTGAGCATATGAGAGATTACAATGGAATTTCTTCAGACTTCTTAATTACAAAATCGCCATTAAAAGATTCAACTGGTGAAGTATCTGGGATTGTATGTAATGCAGTGGATATAACACAACAAGAAAAAGATAAAAAATCTATAAGAGAAAATAATCGTCGCTTATCTATTTTTATGCAAAATCTTCCCGGAATGGCTTATACATGTAAAAATGATGAAGCATTTACTATGTCATTTATAAGTGATGGATGTTTAGATTTAACTGGTTACAAAACTTCTAGTCTAATCAATAACAATAGTATAAGATTTATAGATATCGTTCATCCTGATGACCGAGAATTGGTATCAAATAAAATTGAAAAAGCAATCAAAGACAAAGAGTCATTTTCATTAGACTACCGTATAATCACTTCTTCTGGTGAGGTTAAGTGGGTATGGGAAAAAGGTCTAGGGTTCTATGGAGAAGATGGAGAAACAATCTCTCTTGAGGGAGTAATACTTGATAACAATATTAGTAAAACTGTTCAACAAGAGCTTAAAGTTTCTAATGACAAATTTGAAAAAGCTTTTAACAATACCCCAAATCTTATTGCACTTATCAACACTGAAACAGGTACAATTTTTGATATAAATGAAACTTTTGAAAAGATATTGGGATATTCAAAAAAAGAAATTATTGGAGATGCCGTAGTTAATATTCATTTATGGAGTGACCTACAAGACAGACAAAAGTTTCTAAACACACTCAAGAAAAAGGGTTCTATAGACGGTGAAGTCTACAATTTTAGAAATAAAAATGGTGGGAAAGTAATTGTTAAAATGTTCTCTAGTATAGTCAATATAAATAATACAAGGTATATATTAAGCATAGCAGAAGACATTACACAAAAAGTTTTACTAGAAAATAGAAATCAAAATCTTTTAAAAGTTTTAGATAAAAATATTAATGAAGTATTTGTGTTTAATTATGATGATTTTCACTTCAAGTATGTAAATAAAGCTGGATTATCAGCCCTTGGCTACAGCATCGAAGAGATGCGAGAAAAGACACCTGTAGATATGACAACTATGGTTAATTCTTTAGATGAGATGGAGATACTACTTGAACCACTTAAGAGTTCTAGGGAAAAAGAACTTTATTTTAAAACTGAACATGTTAATGTTCATGGAGAAAAATACTCCGTTAAGACCATATTACAGATTATTGAGTTTAGAGGTAAAAAACAATTTATAGCCACATCGTTAGATATAAGAGAGAGAGTGCTCATAGAAGACGCATTAAGGGAAAGTGAAGAAAAATTTAAACTTTTGATTGAACAATCACCTTTAGTGACGGAGATATATGACATGGATGGATTACAAGTAACCGTTAATCGTGCATATGAGCTACTTTGGGATTTTCCAGCAAAAAAAACTCTAAATAAATTTAATATTCTTACTAGTAAAGAAGTTGAAAAGACAGGTTTGCTATCTTATGTAAAAAGAGCTTACAATGGAGAATATGTTGATGTACCAGTATATGAATTTGACCCAAGAGGAAAAACAGAATCAGATGGAGAAGGAAGAGTTCGATTACTTAGTACAAAAATATTTCCGCTCAAAGATAAACAAGGCACAATAAAGAACATTGTAGTTACACATGAGGATGTCACCAAGCAAGAACAAACACGTAATCTTTTGCAAGAAAAGAAAGAAGAACTTGAGACAATGATACAAGAAATTCCAACTCCAGTCATGTTGTACAATGAAGATGGAGAGGTTCTTCTAGTTAACAAAGTGTGGGAAGAACTAAGCGGTTATAAACATGAAGAGATTAATACTATAGCTAAATGGACTAAAAATGCATTTGCTGAAAAAATGTTAGATGTACAAGAGTATATAAACACTGTATATTCAATAGATACAAAGATTGATGATGGTGAATTTGATATTATCACAAAGAGTAAAAAGATAATTACTTGGCATTTTAGTTCCGCTCCACTAGGTATTATAGATGGAAAAAGAACTATTATATCTACAGGTATGGATATTACAGAGTTAAAGCAAAAAGATAAACTTATAATGATTCAATCACGTCATGCAGCTATGGGAGAGATGATTGGAATGATAGCTCACCAATGGCGTCAACCACTCAGTGTAATTGCTATGCAAGCAAACAACATGCTACTTGATATTGCATTAAATGAATTTAATCAAGAAGAAGCTGAAAAATACTCGTATAATGTTTTAAAACAGACTTCTCATCTGTCCAAAACTATTGATGACTTTAGAAACTTTTTTAAACCTGATAAAGTGATTTCTAAAGTAAGAATGAGGACTATTATGCAGGGGACATTTGACATAGTTAAAGATAGTCTTAAAAATCATAATATTAATTTTACAACATCTTATGAGAGTGAAACAGAAGTAGATGCTTACCCAAGAGAGCTTATGCAAGTATTTGTAAATATAATCAATAATGCAAAAGATTCTTTAAAATTTAAAGATAATAAAAATCCTACAATAAACATTCAAGTATACGAAGATGAAAAATATGTGAATACGAAAATATCGGATAATGGTACTGGAATTGATAAAGAGATTTTAGAAAAGATTTTTGACCCTTACTTCTCTACGAAAGGAGAGAAGAATGGAACTGGATTGGGCTTATATATGAGCAAAATGATAATTGAAAATCATCTTAAAGGTATTATAGAAGCTTATAATACGCAAGATGGAGCTTGCTTTAATGTAAGACTACTCAAGTAAAAGTAAAGCTTTTTTTAGTAAAATATACGCTATTATGATTAATAATTTAAAACTAGCATAAGGGTGCTTTACATGAACAGTGAATTAATTACAAAAATATCATCCTTAAAAGAAAAATCTGGGCACTTTTCTGTTTTATATGTAGAAGATGAAGAAGAGCTACGGATTGGTGTTAGTGCTTTTTTAAGTAAGGTTTTCACTTGTTTTGATGTAGCAGTTGATGGCCAGGATGGTTTAGACAAATATCTAAAGAAAAAGTATGACATCGTGATAACAGATATTCAAATGCCAAGAATGAATGGTATTGAGATGATAAGTAATATTCGTAAAAGCAATATGAATCAAGAAATCATTGTAGTATCAGCTTATACAGATTCAGATCACTTAACACAGTCTATTAAGCTAGATGTCACTGGATATATTATTAAACCTGTCAATTTTATGCAAATTTTACATGTACTAGAAAAATCAATTTATAAACTTACAGCATTCCGTGAAAATGAACTTTATAAAACTAGACTGGAATCAATGGTAGAAGAAAGGACGAAATCTATTCTTGAACTTAAACATCAACAAGCCCAAAATTATAAGCACGCTATCCACTCTTTAGTTAAAATGATAGAAGCCAGGGACACATATACTGGTGGCCACAGTGAACGTGTTGCAATTTATTCAAGAGACATAGCTATAGCAATGGGCTTAGATGAAGAACAGTGCAATCTAATCTATGAAGCAGGTATTTTACATGATGTAGGCAAAATAATTACTCCAGATGCGATTTTGCTAAAACCAAGCAAACTCACT
>JBLIEY010000138.1:0-6971 GCA_047633475.1 Sulfurimonas sp. | reverse complement strand
ATATGGTGATGTTTTCGGTTTTGTTGACTATGCTGTTGCTGATGATAAATTCAAATATCATACTGATGATAAAGCAAATACATATGTAGAAATTCACCCAAGACTAAACCTTAGTGCAATTACTTCTACTGATTTAAGTTTCTCTTTTGTTAAACAATTATATCTAGCATATGAGTATAATGATGATGTAGGTGAAACATACACTGCTAACTTATTTGGTATAGGAAGTGATTTAGATGTATACGGTTTCGATGTATTTGGACTTAATATTTTTAGAAAAGTTCAAAATATAGGTGAAGACACTTATCAGTTTTCTCCATACTACAAAACTAAAACTCTTGGAAATATTTTTCATATAACTGGATTCATTGATTGGACAGAGTATGATTTTACGAGTCAAAACCAATTTTTGTTTGATATGAAAGATGTATTAAAAGTTGAAAATTTATTTATTGGTGCTGAGTGGCATTACTATAAGCAAAAGTCAACGTCTGCAAACTACTACACAGATGTAGAATCAAATACTCTACAAGCAATGATTAAATACTCTTGGTAATTTAAGTTAATGGAGCCTTTGCTCCATAACTTATTATTTTTGAGAATTAAATCTTGATTGATATTCTTGTGGGTGCTTACACACAGGACAAGTTTTTAAAGCTTTTTTACCATAATGAATATGTCCACAAACTTCACAAATCCAAGCTTCTTCGCCATCTTCACTTACAAACTCAGCTTCTGCTTCAAGTCTTTCTAAAAGTTTTTTGAACATTTTTTCATGTTCAACTTCAATTTTACCAATACCTGTAAATAGTTTTTCTGCTTCTCTGTTACCTTCTTCTTTTGCAATAGCTGCAAAGTCAGGATACATAGTTACATTTTCATAACTTTCACCATCAATAGCATCTTGAAGATTTTCTTTAGAATCTCCAAACCCATATTCAGCACCACTTTGCATTCTATTTGCTAGTTCAAGTTCCATTTTAGCATGTTGTTTTTCATTGTTAGCTGCTCTTTGGAAATGTTCAGCTATATCTCTATAACCTGCTTTTTGAGCTACTTTAGCATAATACTCATATTTATTTCTAGCTTGTGACTCACCAGCAAAAGCTTTTAATAAATTTACTACAGTTAGACTTTCAGTAGTCATCTCCATAGCTTCTCCACAACAGTGAAGCTCTCCACCACCAACATTTTGTACTTCTACGACGTTTCCACATTTGTTACATTTGTATGTCTCATATTGTCTCATTATTAACTCCTAATTAATCCAAGGGATAAAGTTTATCCTTTGTAAAATTATACAATTATTAAACTTAAAACATAATATTTATCATTTAAAATACTTTCTGTATAATGTCACTATGAATAATTTTACAGATGAACTTAGACAGCACAATTTAAAAGCAACACCTCAAAGATTAGCTATCAGTGAGGCATTTCATACTCATGGTCACATTTGTATTGATGAGTTATATTCTATAATGCTTGAAAAATTCAACTCAATCTCCCTCGCAACTATATATAAAAATATAAATCTTATGTTAGAAAATTCTTATATACTAGAAGTGAAAATTCCACAATCTAAATCAGTGTATGAACTTACAAAAAATCTTCATTCTCATTTAGTTTGTACAAAATGTGATAGTGTTCAAGACGTAGACTTACAAATGGATACAGTCGTAGGTGAAGCTTCTTCTAAGAGCAATTTTAAAGTATTTAAAACAGATTTAGTTCTATCTGGAACATGTAAAAACTGCCAATAAATTTTCTACTAATTTCCTTTGCTTTTAACAAGCCCTCAGCACTATTACAATATAATCGCGTTAATTAATTTTACCCAGAAGGAATTCCATGCGTGGTTATAAAATTTTTGCAGGTACATCAAGTATAGATTTTGCAAAAGAAATTTGTCAAATTCTAGATACCCCATTAGCGAAAGCTGAAACAAAAAGGTTTAGTGACGGTGAAATTTCAGTTCAGATAGCTGAAAGTGTTCGTGGTCGCGATGTGTTCATCGTTCAAAGTACAGGAGTCCCATCAAACGACAACCTCATGGAACTACTAATAATGACAGATGCTCTTCGTCGCTCATCAGCATCAAGCATTACAGCTGTAGTACCTTACTACGGTTACGCTAGACAAGATAGAAAAGCAGCTCCTCGTGTTCCTATAACAGCTAGACTAGTAGCAGACATGTATGAAACAGCAGGAATCGATAGAGTTGTAACTATGGATCTTCATGCTGGTCAAATTCAAGGCTTTTTCAGCATTCCAGTAGACAACCTTTATGGTTCTATTACTTTTGAGCAATACATAAAAAGTAAAAATCTTAAAAACCCTATTATAGCTTCTCCAGATATCGGTGGTGTTGCTCGTGCAAGATACTTTGCAAAACGTATGGGCCTTGAAATGGTTATCGTTGATAAACGTCGTGAAAAAGCAAATGAAAGCGAGGTTATGAACATTATAGGTAATGTTGATGGTTATGATGTTATTATGATTGATGATATGGTTGACACTGCCGGAACTATGGTTAAAGCTGCAACTGCACTTAAAAACAAAGGGGCAACTTCAGTTATGGCATGTGCTACTCACGCTGTTCTTAGTGGAAATGCTTATGAAAATCTAGAACATGGTGAACTTGATGAACTAATAGTTACAAATACTTTAGAATCAACACCTCACAAAAAAATAAAAGTATTAACAGTTGCTCCTCTTTTTGCAGAAGTAATTCGTCGTGTTTTTCACAACGAAAGTGTTAATGGCCTTTTTGCATAAATAGGAATAATTTATTGAAAAACATTAGAAACTTTTCTATCATCGCTCATATCGATCACGGTAAGAGCACACTAGCCGACCGTATTATCCAAGAGTGTGGTTCTGTTAGCGAGAGAGAACTAAAAACTCAGATGATGGATACTATGGATATTGAGCAAGAACGTGGTATTACCATTAAAGCTCAAAGTGTTAGACTTGACTATGTAAAAGATGGTGAACACTACATCCTAAACCTCATCGACACTCCGGGACATGTTGACTTCTCTTATGAAGTTAGTAAGTCACTAGCATCTAGTGATGGGGCTTTACTTATCGTAGATGCTGCTCAAGGTGTTGAAGCTCAAACAATAGCAAATGTTTACTTAGCCCTTGACAATGATTTAGAACTTATTCCAGTTATAAACAAGATAGACCTTCCTGCTGCAGACCCTATTAAAGTAGCTGAAGAGATTGAAACGAGTATCGGTATAGATGCTACAGATGCTTGTTTAGTAAGTGCAAAAACAGGCGTTGGAATTCGTGAATTAATTGACGCTATTGTTGATAGAATTCCTGCTCCTGTTGGTGACCCAAATGCTACGACTAAGGCAATTATTTATGACTCATGGTTTGACCAATACTTAGGAGCGCTTGCTCTAGTACGTGTTTTTGATGGAAAAGTTTCCAAAGGTCAAAATATTAAGCTTATGAGTAATGGCCAAGAACATCAAATACTTGACTTGCTCTACCCTCATCCTATGAAAAAAATCAAAACTCAGACTATAGAGTGTGGGGAAATTGGTATTGTTGTTTTAGGCCTAAAAGAAGTTAGTGTTATAAACGTTGGCGATACTCTTACAGATGCTAAAAATCCAGCCCTTGAACCTGTTGGAAGATATGAACCTGCAAAACCATTTGTATTTGCCGGAATATATCCAATAGATACAGATGATTTTGAAAATCTACGTGATGCACTAGATAAATTAAGACTAAATGATAGTTCTCTATCTTACGAACCAGAAACTTCTTTAGCTCTTGGTTTTGGTTTCCGTGTTGGATTTTTAGGAATGCTTCATATGGAAGTAGTAAAAGAGAGACTTGAACGTGAGTTTAACCTTGACTTAATCGCTTCTGCTCCATCAGTAATTTACCAAGTTTATCTTAGTAATGGTGACAAAGTTACAGTTCATAACCCTTCTCAACTTCCTGAAGTAAACCGTATTGACAGGATTGAAGAGCCTTATGTTAGAGCTACAGTTATTACTCCAAGCGAGTACCTTGGGAACATCATAACCCTACTAATAAACAAACGTGGTACACAAACTAAAATGACTTATCTTAATGAAGATAGAGTTATGCTTGAGTATGAAGTACCGATGAATGAAATAGTAGTAGATTTTTATGATACTTTAAAATCAATTTCTAAAGGTTATGCTTCATTTGATTATGAACCTATAGACTTTAGACCAGGTGACCTGGTAAAACTTGATATAAGAGTAGCTGGGGAAGCTGTTGATGCACTTAGTATTGTTGTGCCTCGTAATCAAGCTCTTTCTCGTGGACGTATCTTAGTTAAAAATATGAAAGAGATAATTCCTCGTCAACTTTTTGAAGTAGCTGTTCAAGCGTCTCTGGGTTCTCAGATTATTGCCAGAGAAACAGTAAAATCAATGGGTAAAAATGTTACTGCTAAATGTTACGGTGGAGATATTACACGTAAAAGAAAACTACTAGAAAAACAAAAAGCAGGTAAAAAACGTATGAAATCTATAGGGAAAGTTCAACTTCCTTCAGAAGCATTTATGTCCGTTCTTAAGATGGACTAAATGCATGAAATGTATGTTGTGTGAAAGTTTATCTTTCACACACATCTGCTCCTCTTGTCAAGAAACCTTTTTGCGTCCAAGCATCTACAAACGAAAAATCCTAAACAACATCGAAGTTATCTCTTTTTACAAATACAAAGACATAAAAGACCTACTCCATACAAAGCACACTGACTTAGGTTATTACATATATTCTATTCTTGCAAACAACTCTTTAAAAATCTTTGCAGAAAATTTTGAATACACAGAGGTGGTAAGTTCCATTGCTGTTGATGATAATGTAAGAAGTGGCTACTCACATACAGCAATTTTAAATCAGGCTCTTAAAAGTCAATATATAAAACCTGAATTCAATAAGTTAAGAGCGAAAAATAGCATCTCATATTCTGGAAAAAGCAGAGAGTTCAGACTAATGAATCCAAGAGATTTCACATTTAAAGATAGTTTACATAAAGACATCATCTTAGTTGATGACATTATTACAACAGGCTTAACACTATCTCAATGTATAACTGAAGTTTCTAAAGTTAATGTTAACACCCTATTTTGTTTAACCATTGCAGATGCAAAGGTTAACTAAGTTCTTAAAACAATCCTTTAAGTAAATTACCAACTTCTTTTTGTATGACCTTACCCGCTTCTTTTTTCAGTAAGTCTTGCATATTGATAGCAACTTTAGGTGAAGTAGTTTTACCTTTTAATGTAACTGTAATTGGGCTTTTGTTTGCGACGATATCTATTTTAGAGTTTATAGTTTTTGTTTTAGTATTTAACATCGTATTTTTTGTTTTTATAGATGAAGTATTAGATGTTAAATCAACAGATGCAAGTATATTTTCTTTATTTATATCTGCATAAACATCACCTTTAAATGTTTCTACATAAAGGTCTATCTTTGCATATTGTTTTACAAGGTTTAGCATCTGGTTCTTTGTAAACTTTCCATCTACTAAATGACCATTAAATTTACCTTTTTTAGCTGCAAGGTTATAATCAAGTTTAGCATTTAGAGATGATTTAAAAATTTCCGGATAGATTAACATATGAAGTGCATCTAAAGTTTGAATAGCTAAGATATCTGCATGAAAATCATCATTATGAAGTTTTGCATCTATCTTACCACCAGCTACTTTTGAGTGAACTGTTAAATCAATATCCTTAGCTTTTTTAAACTCTCCCTTTGCAGTGATACTGCCTTTCATATGTTGTTCAGTTGCAAAAAACAGCTTATCTAAGTCAGGAACAGTAGTCACATAATCGCTAACAATAGTGTTATTTTTTAGATTCACTACTGCACTTTTTATGTCAAAGTTTGCTAAATTAGAATTTAGGTCTACTTTTGAATCAATGATATCTCCATTAAGAGTTGTATCTGTCGTCATATTGAAAGTAGTCTTAGGCATAGGTGTTTTAAACTCATAAGTTTTAGTCATATACCTTGAATCAAGCAGACCATTTTTAATGCTTGAAAGTACTTTACCTTTTAGTTTACCACTTCTTGCATCTGGTATGTCAACATCTAAAGAAAAAGTTCCGTCTGAATAATGTGGTTGTTTTACCATATGCAGTACACGAGCGAGTTGTAAGTTTTTCATACTCGCTTTCACACTCGCAGGAGCAAAATCTTTTAATACCGCTTCAAATGTTGTATCAGAAGATGCTACATCACTTTTTCCATCAACTACAAGTTTTTCTTTTGTACCTTTTACTTTCCCGTTTAGTCTAAAAGATCCTCTAACATCTGCACCCGTCACAGGCTTTAGAAGTGCCAACTCTTTTATGTCCAAAGCATACTTTATATCTGTTTTAAGCGGTGTCGGAACAACATTACCAGAAGAAGTAATTTTAAACAGATTTGATAAAAGCTTGTATGTATAGTCAACATCATCACCTTTTAGCTTAGCATCTAAGTTCATTGCAAAGTTAGTGTTAGGTATAGAGATATTAAAATCGTTTTTCATAACGCTAGTGTTTATTTTTCCATTTTTAGTGTTTAGAGAGATATCTCCATCTAAAGCATGAGCTTTAATATTTTTAAAGTTTACATCTAGGTTTACTTCTGCACTTGCATAAGGTTTTTGAGCCCCCATGTCTAATAGTGCTTCAAGTTGTAGGTTTTTTATTTTCGCGATTATAGAAGTAGGATTAAGCTCTGTTAGTTCAACATAATATTTAGTGTCACTAGATGCTACATTACTTACTCCATCAACTTCTATAAAAGCCATATCTCCTTTTACTATTCCGTTTGTGTAAAATGAATTTCGAAGTTCAACTCCACTTAGTGGTTTAAGAGATGCTAATTCTTCGAGTTTAACTTCATAGTTAACATCAAAAGTTTGCGCAAATAAAGAGTAGTCTCCTTTGAGAGTGATAATATTATTTGAATTT
>JBLIEY010000137.1:0-7132 GCA_047633475.1 Sulfurimonas sp. | reverse complement strand
AAACAAAGCCAAATAGCTGAAGCAAATCAAGCTCTTGCTACTTTAAGTAAAGATGCAAAGAACTCTGCGGCACTTTTAAGTTTAAAAAATATTTCTCCAGATTTATACGATGTTTGGGCTTATTCTAATGCAGTTGCTAACAAAGACTATGCATCTATGAAAGAACTAAAAAGTTCTTCTGCAGTTATGATTAGTGATTTAGCAACTTATGAGTTGGCACAAGAAACAAAAGACGCTTCTGCATTAGACTCTTATGCTTTAAAACAAGAATCTGTTTATAGAGATTTGGCATTAGTTCAAAGTGCGATTATTTTTATGAATAACTCTGAGACAGAAAAAGCTCATGAAGAGTTATCTAAAATTTCAGCTCAGTCTTCATTAAACAAGGTAGCTTCGGCACTTCTTCATTACGGAGCAAAGTAAAATTTTGAAAAAATTATTTGTACTATTTATTACGGCTTTAGCACTTTTCTTTGGAGCGTGTAGTTCTAAAGAAGTATATGAGCCAAAACTTGTAAAAGATGACTGGAAATTCTACGGTCCTAGTAAAGAGAAAATTGTTGATGTATCTTCAGATGTAGCAATGCTTGAGAGTAGAAAAGTACTCTTAAAAGATAAAACTGTAGATACTAAGATAAAAGAATCATATAGACTCCTTGGAAGTAGTGACGGCTGGATTATTAGCTCAAATATTGATGGTAAGTTGATTATAGATTTTATTGCTGATAAGACTTTACTAAAAGAATTTGACTTTAAAAAGACTATAGCAGGTGCATCTATAAAAGATGATATTTTAGCTGTTCTTTTTGCAGATAATGAAATGGCTCTTTATTCTATATCTAAGAAAGAATTACTTGTAAAAGTTCAAGGTAAATCTCCTGTAGTAGTTGACTCTAAAATAGTAAATCCATATTTTATGAATGATTTAGTTCTATTTTTAACTCTTGATGGAAAAGTAGTAATTGTAAATTCTGAGTCAAAGAAGAAGTTAAGAACAACTATCGTTTCATCTGAAGAGAACTTTAACAATATTATTTACTTTAATGTTGTGGACAATAAACTAATTGCTGCAACCGGACACAAGATGTTGTCAATGGCTAAAAAAGATATAAGAGTTAATTATGAGATCAGAAATATAGCTTATGCCGGTAAAGATATTTTTATTACTACTAAGCAGGGTGAGATTATATCTTTGACTCCAGATTTACAAGTAAATGCAAAGATAAAATTTCCGTTTGCTCACTTCTTAGGTTTAATAGTATACAAAGATAAACTTTATGCTTTAGAAAAAGAGGGATATCTTATTGAGGTATCAACAGATTTACTTAAATTTAGTGTGTATAAAGTAGACATAGAAGAGGGATATATATTTGTAGCAGACAAAAAATTCTATATTGACGATGAGTATATCTCAGTTGAGCAATGAATTAGAGGCTTTTTTAGAATATATAAGTGTAACAAGAGCACTTAGCAATAAAACTGTAGAATCTTACAAAAGTGACTTATTCTCTATTGAAAAAGAGTTACAAAGTTCACTGATTCTTCTTGAATCAAAAAGTGTTCTTTCTCTTTTATCAAAGTATAAAAATAAAAGAACACTAAACAGAAAACTATCTTCCATAAATGCTTTTTTTGATTTTTGCCATAAAAGTGATTTTAGTGATGAAAAAATAAAATACAAATTTGCAAAAATTCCAAAACTCCTTCCTAAATTCTTATCTTACAAAGAGATAAAAAACTCTCTAGCTCTAATAGATAGAACCTCATGGTTAGGTATGCGTGATTATGCTTTAATAATGTTCTTATTTGCATCTGGCGCACGGATAAGTGAATGTTTAGCATTAAGAGCAGATGACATGGAAGATGGTTGGCTACGTATAAGACATGCAAAGGGTGAAAAAGAACGTATAGTTCCTTTAGCTAAAGTTGCGGTAGATGCTATAAGTGTATATATGAGAGAGATGCCAAAGGAAAATGAATATGTTTGGTGTAATTATAGAGGAGATACTTTAAGCCGTATTTCTGCATATAAGATAACTCAAAAGTATCTTGGAGTCTCTCCTCATGTTCTTCGTCATTCATACGCAACATCACTAATAACAGGTGGGGCTGATTTACGTGTTGTTCAGGAACTTTTGGGACATGCTTCGCTTTTGACAACACAAATCTACACTCACATTCAAAAAGAAAATCTAAAAGAAACAGTAGAAGCTTGCCATCCTCTGGCATAAAAAACAAATATATTAATGGAATAATATAATGAAAAATAAAATACTATCTATAGCATTTATGAAGTCACTATTTTTTACTCAAAATGAGTGGCATCAGCATGGTGTTTTTCTTCACACACTTCGAGTTACTTACTACACTATAAAAGCAAAAGATTTTAAACTCATAACAGCAGCTCTTTTACATGACGTAGGTAAACCGTTTTCGGCTTTTAAAAAAGACGAAGACGATATAATATATGGTGAATATAGTTTTACAGACCATGAAGAAGTTAGTTATCAGATAATAAAAAACTGGCCATTTATAAGTGAGTATACTAAAAATATAGTTCGATATCACTATCTTATTCGTGATATTAAAAAGAGCAAAATAGAAAAATATGACAGATATAAAAATAAGAAAGCTGTTTGGGAGTCTTTAAATGATGAGATGCATGAAGAATTGAAAAGATTTTTAGTATATGATGATTTGGGTAAAGGAAAGAAAAGAAGATAGAGTTTAGCTTTTTATAACACTTTCGTAACACTATTTATGTATAATAAAAACATATAATATATGCCAATATAATTTTACAAATTATTTTATATAATTAATCTATTTATGTATCTTAAAAGATAGATTTTTTCTTATATACTATTGTATTTTTCAGTTGTATTATTAATGTTTATTTGGTTTATCAAATACTATATGGAGTTTCTTTTAATGATCAAAAAATTTATACCATTTTTAGTTATACTCACTTTGGTTGCTATTATTGTAACTGTTTTTCTTTCTTTAGCTTCACAAAAACATATGATAGTTATAAAAGAAGGTAACATTAATAGATTACCTTTAGTAATGGAAATTGGCAAATACCAAGATAGTGATTGCGGGATGGTCATAGATAATATGAATTATGTTTCTCAAGTGGTTGCACCAAGTGGAAAAACTTGGTTCTTTCATGATCATGGTGGCTTTGTGAAATGGCTTGAAGATAAACCATTTAGAGATGAAGCTACTATTTGGGTGATGAGTGGAGACACAAAAAAATTTATAGATGCTAGAACAGCTTATTACTCACTTACGGATAAAACACCAATGGGATATGGATTTGGTGCATACGAGAAAAATGTTTCTACGTATGTAAATTTTGACACAATGAGGTTACGAATGTTAAGAGGCGAAACTCTTAATAATCCTCATATTAGAAAACAGCTCTTAGGGAAATAACATAAGCATATGGAAACAGTAAACATATTAACAATTATTAGCATCGCTTTTATAGGTTCTTTTGGTCACTGTATTGGAATGTGTGGAGGTATAGTTTTAGCATATTCAACTATTAAAATTGACCCAAAAAGTTCTAAGGTCTCACAAAGTGGAGCGCATCTGCTTTACTCATTTGGTAGAGTTTTTACTTACTCTATTCTTGGTGCAATGTTTGGTGCTCTTGGAGGTGTAGTTACATTTTCTAATAATGCGAATGGAGCTTTACTGATTTTTGCAGGGGTAGCTATGGTTCTTGCAGGACTATCTTTAATGGGTAAAATAAAATTTTTAACACTTATAGAACATTCTTTTTCTTCTTCTACTATTTATAAAAATACTTTTAAAAAAGTTCTGAATTCTAAATCAAACCTAAGCTTTTTTGTACTTGGTATGTTAAATGGTCTTTTACCATGTGGTTTTGTATATTTCTTTGCTATTACTGCTGCAAGTACAGCTGACCCTGTATATGGAGCAATGGTTATGGCTATTTTTGGACTTAGTACTATACCTGCAATGTTTGGACTTGGATTTTTAGCATCTCTAACATCAGCTACAAGTTTTAGAAATATGATGGTGAGCTTAGCATCTATAGCAGTTATACTTTATGGCACTTATACGATATACAGTGGATATGATTATATTTCAAACCCTCAAAAGACTCTATTGGATTGTCATTAATATAACTTTAGTATTATAAGTAGATAATACTAAAGTTATAAAAGGGATATCGTGAAAGTAAGTTTTCATAAAAAGTTTTTTAAAATATTATTTACAATTATTCTACCTATAATTATTGTTATCGTTATATTTAGTATGTATCTTTTTGATAGACTAATTGAGAATAAAAAGACTGTTCTCGTTGAAAAATCTGCAACAATAGCTAGCCTGATTTCTAATATTGCAAGTTTTGATAGGATGTATCTAAAAGTAGAAAAATTCAACAATCTTTCATCGACGGCAACAATATATCAAGTTCAAAAAACATTTCAATCACTTGATGACATGGGGCTTCAACTAGAATATCTAGTGGGAGAAATATCTAATAATTCAATAGAGTTTATAGCTTATTCAAAGCAAAAGCCTGCTGCTGTAAAACTAAATAAGCATTTGGATATTCCTATGAAAAAGGCTCTTTTGGGAGAAAAAGGAGTAGGTATTGGAGTTGATTATAAGAATGAAAAAGTTTTTGCAACTTATCAACCTATAAAAGGTACAAAGTGGGGACTTGTAATTAAGCAACCATATAGTACTTACTCTAAAACTATACGAAAAACTGCTTGGATGGTTTCAACTGCATTGTTGATTTTAATCATGTTTTTATACATATTTTTAAAAAATAATGATGAAAAAAATCGAAAAAAAGTTGAATATAGTGAGCATAGATTTCAACAACTTGTGGAAAGCAGTAATAATTTAATATGGGAAGTAGATACTAACGGTGTATATAGCTATGTTAGTGAGCGTATAAATGATATTTTAGGTTATACGAGTGAAGAAGTACTAAAAAAAACACCCTTTGATTTTATGAGTTCTGAAGAAGAAAAAAACTTAAAAATTATATATATTAATATTATTTTAAGTGAATCAAATATTGTTGAATTGGAAAATATTAGGGTACATAAAGATGGATATGAAGTATGTTTTGTAAGTAACGGCTCTCCATTTTATAATGAAGAAGGTGAATTACAGGGATATAGAGGTGTTGATAGGAATGTTACTCTGTTAAAACAAAAACAAAAAGAGATAGAAAACCTAGCATATTATGACAATTTGACAGGTTTAGCTAATCGTCAAAATATAAGTGAGAAAATTACTCAAGAGCTTAACTATACAAAAAGAAATAATTTAAAATCAGCCTTGCTTTTTCTTGATTTGGATGATTTTAAGCAGATAAATGACACTTATGGACATGAACATGGTGATGAAGTTTTAAGAGTGGTTGCAAAAGAAATTTTAAACTCAATTAGAAACTTTGATACTGCAGGAAGACTAGGAGGCGATGAGTTTATTATTTTAGTTCATGGAATAAAAGAAAATGATAAAAAATATTTAGAACATTTAGATATTATTATTCAGAGAATTATAGAAGCAATAAATAAACCAATCAGCTATAAAGGAGAGCTTCATAATGTTGGAGTGAGTATAGGAGTTTCAATTTTACCTGATGATGGAGATAATTGTCAAGATATAGTGAAACACGCTGATAGTGCGATGTATGAAGCTAAAGATCTCGGGAAAAATCGTGTTGTATTTTATAAAAAAGTGATATAATAAACCAAAAAAAGGCTTTATATGAAGAGCTCGATAGTTGAGAGTATAAAATCACTCCCTCCACTTTCAAAAACAATTATAGATATAAATAGGGTATATGCAGATGATGAAGCAGGGGTAGGTGATTTAACAAAAGTCATTGAACATGATCCTATGATAATTGCGAACCTTCTTAAAGCTGCTAATTCTCCTCTATATGGTTTTAGAAAAGAGATAAGAAGTGCAGCTCAAGCAGTAAGCCTTTTTGGTATGAGTATGACTCGTTCAATAGCTATAGGAAATTCAGTTAGGAAACTTTTAAATGTTGATATGCAACCCTATGGAATTACTTCTGATAAATTTGCAGAGATATCATCTCTTCAAGGAACTTTGATTTCTAACTGGTACAAGCGTATTGATAAGAAAAAAGCAGAAAAACTTTACTTAGCAGCATTTTTGCAAGAGACGGGCAAAATTCTTATTGCTAGTGACATCATTGAAGAAGATGAGACAACAAGTTTTTCATCTGAGATTGAGAACTCAACCAACCTAGCAATGGTTGAAAAATCATATGTAAATATTACAAGTTCAGAAATAACTGCATTGATCTTTGATCATTGGGGGTTTGATAAAGAGTTTATAGATATGATTAAATATTCTGACAATCCATCAAGTGCTCCTAGTGAAGTTAAAGAATATTCCACAGCTTTAAACATAGTTAAAACAATAATTCCAATAAATAAACCTCTTTGTGAAATGGCTATAAATTTTGGCTTAAAAAAAGCTCTTGACGCAGGTTATAATACTAAACTTCTTGAAGAAGCAATTAATGATATACAGGATGTAATATAAATGCCAAAAACAGTTACCATCATAGACACTTTTGGCTTTTTCTTTCGTAGTTTTTATGCACTTCCACAACATTTAAAAAACAAAGATGGCTTTCCTACAGGACTTTTAACAGGTTTTACAAATTTTATCTCAACACTACAAAAACAACATGACAGTGATTATTTGGTTTTTGCAATTGACACTAAAGGTAATACTTTTAGAAATGAGGTAGATGAAAATTATAAAGCAAATCGTAGTGCCCCGCCAGAAGAACTAACTATGCAATTGCCAGTTGCTATAGAGTGGATAGATAAAATGGGTTATAAAACTTTAGGTCAAGTTGGTTTTGAGGCTGATGATATAATAGCTACTGTTGTAAAGTATGCAAAAGAAAAAAAATATAACGTTCGCGTTGTTTCTCATGATAAAGATCTTTATCAGCTTATTGATGATGGAAGAGTAGTAGTTGTAGATGCGATAAAGCGTAAGAGTATGAATGAAAAAGCATGTTTTGATAAGTATGGAGTTACTCCTGCGCAGTTTATAGATTATCAGTCTATCCTTGGGGATAGTG
>JBLIEY010000136.1:0-7191 GCA_047633475.1 Sulfurimonas sp. | reverse complement strand
ATGGGTAGTGAAAAGATAGGTGTTGGTCAACTTGAAGTAGTTGATTTAAGTGTATTTAATAATCTAAAAGATGATCTTTTTGCAGATATGAAGAAGTTAAAAGAAGAGGGTGGACTTCACAGTGTTCTTCTTCTGTTGACAGATATAATGAAAGAAGGTTCTCAACTTTTAGTAATTAGTGATGATGAAAGTAAAATAGAGACTGCTTTTGAATGCAAACTTGAAAACTCTCAAGTTTGGCTTGATGGTGTTCTTAGCCGTAAGAAACAAATTATTCCTTTCTTGCAACCTCAGTTTTAATTACTGAATTATAAACTTGTTAAAATAAACTTCTTCTACCTCTCCATCGGAGAGGTATTTATTTATATTTTTAACTAGATTTTTCTTCATTCTAGTATTTGATATTTTTACATTGTCTGAACCTGAAATAGCGCTAATAACAGCACTTCTTAAAACATCACCTTTGTTCATAATTTCTTCTTTAGCACTGTTGTTACCTAACCAACTACTATCTTTATTACTTTTATACTTTAGAGAGATATTTGCAATAAGCTTTCTATCTCCAGATATATTCATAGTAAAATCACCTAAGTTTGCCATAGTAGAACTTTGCACTTTAACTGTTGTGGTGTAATATCTATCTTTTGCTAATTTTTTCTTTTCTTTTGATGGATTTTGCATTTCTGCTCTAATATTGCTTAGGCTGTTGTCTTGCTCATCATATTTTTTAAGGTTATTAAAGTCTGATTTAGATGCACCATAGGCCAATAAAAGTACTACGAGAAGGGTGATTATAACCCATATAGTTATTCGTATTATTTTGTTAAACATAGAATTTCCTTATTTGCTTACTCAGTGTATAAATATCTTTTGATTTTTTTTGTTGGAGTTTTAACAAAAGGTTCTATTTGCTCTACAAATTTAATCATTTTAGATGAAGGGGCGACTTGTTCGTTCACTTCAACTCGCATCTCTTCTAAAAATTTTATAATATCTTCACTAACTTTAGCATCTGTATTCTTATTTGCATTAAATCTTTGATCCATAAGCTCATAATCTAAATGAACCCTAGCTATAAGTTTACCATCTTGTTCCATAACAAGTGAATCAACAACAGCTTCGTTCTGAGCTATAATTGATTCTAATTGTTCAGGATATATATTCTTTCCATCAGAACCAATAATTACATTTTTACTTCTACCTCTTATAAATAGAAAGCCTTCATCATCCATATATCCTAAGTCTCCAGTTAAAAACCATCCATCTTCCATAACTTCATCAGTTATTTTTTTGTCTTTATAATAACCAATCATTACACTAGGAGATTTGGCAATGATTTCACCTTCTCCACTTATAGGATCTGGATTTTTAATTTTAAGTTGGACTCCATAAAAAGCTGGACCAGTTGACGTGAACTTTGGTTTTACACTTAAACTTGTTCCAGCTAAAAGTGGTGCAGTTTCAGTTAGACCATAACCTACTGTAAATGGGAACTCTGCTTCTATAAGGAACTTTTCTACAAAAGAGGATAGTGGAGCACCACCAATACCGAAAAATTTTAGTCTTCCACCAAAAGTTTCTATGAGCTTTTTACCAGCTATTTTATTTAATTTCTTTCTTACAAATGGAATCTTGTAAAGAAGACGCATAAGCAATGAGCCGTTAAACTTTGGTAAAATTTTATTCTTATAAATTTTTTCAATTATTAGAGGTACGCTTAACATCATTGTTGGTTTTATAATTTCAAATGCCTTTAAAAGAACACTAGGAGTTGGGGCCTTGTCTATATAAAAAATGCTTGCACCATTAAGAATTGGCACTATAAGTCCAACTGTACACTCATAAGTATGTGGTAGTGGTAAGATAGATAACCAAACATCATTTTCATTTATTTCTAAAATACAGTAAGTTGATAGTGCATTTGTTACAAGGTTCTTATGAGAAAGCATTACTCCTTTTGAGTGTCCTGTTGTCCCGGATGTATAGATAATAGCAGCTAAATCGTCTTCTTTTACGCCTCTTGGATTTGAATTAGAAATTTTTTGAGCCATTTCTTTTGTTTTTTGAGCCAAATCTGAAAAATGGTGTTTATTTCTTGATTCATCAATAATTTTTAAATTATCTAAACCGACTATAAAACGTAAGCTTGAACCATCACTCTCTTCTACTGTAGCTAGATGTTTGTCTGATACAAAAACTGCCTTAGCTTCTGAGTGTCTTAAAATATGGTGAACATCTGATGAGTGAAAGTCTGGAAGCACCGGTACTATAACAGCACCAATATATGTAACGCTAAAATATGCTACTGCCCAATTAGGCATATTTTCACTAAGTAAGACAACTTTATCCCCTTGTGAAATTCCATTTTCTTGTAATAGTTTAACAGTTTGTTTGATTTTTTCACCAAGCTCAGAATAAAGCATAGGAGTTTCTCCAACTTTACCAAGAGAATTCTTATCTGCATATAGTGAAACAGAACGATCTATCAAGTTTGGAAGGGTATAGTAATCTAAATTTTCATAAGGGTATGTCATATATAATCTCTTTTTTTAGTTTCATGAAGTATTATTATACTTAAATAATACAAACATTGGATTAGCTTGAGCAGAAGAAGTAAAACAAAACAACCAGCACGGAATACCATTACATTTAGTGAAAAAGATTTTTTACCTACAACTAGAGCAGAAATGGACGCTAGAGGATGGGAACAATGTGATGTTATTCTTGTCAGTGGAGATGCATATATTGATTCTCCATTTATTGGTGTTGCTATGGTTGGTAGGATGCTGGAGCGTTTGGGATATAAAGTTGGAATGATTGGTCAGCCTGATATAAAAAGTGATGTAGATATCAAACGTCTTGGTGAACCTAGACTTTACTGGGGAGTTAGTGGCGGAAGTGTTGACAGTATGGTTTCAAACTATACAGCTACAAAAAAGTTTAGAAATTCTGATGATTATACTCCAGGTGGAAAAAATGACAAAAGACCTGACCGTGCGCTAAGTGTTTACTGTAATCTTATTCGTCGTCATTTTAAAGATACAGCTCCTTTAGTCCTTGGTGGTATAGAAGCATCTCTTAGACGCGTTAGTCATTATGATTATTGGTCTAACAAACTTAAAAAACCAATTCTTTTTGACTCAAAAGCAGATATTCTTATCTACGGTATGGGTGAAATAGCACTAGAACAACTAACTCAGGCCCTTGACAATGGTGATGATTATAGCGATATAAGAGGTGTTAGTTATATTTCAAAAGAGCCAAAGCATGAGTATATACAACTTCCTTCTCATCAGGAGTGTTTGGATGATAAAGAGAAGTATATAGACCTCTTTGATTACTTTTATGATAACAATGATCCAATCTCTGCAAAAGGTCTTTGTCAGCCTGTAGATAGCCGTTTTCTTATTCAAAATCCTCCTTGCGATTACTTAGATGAAGAAGAGATGGATGCTAACTCTAATCTTCCTTTTACAAGAGAGTTACATCCTTACTATGCAAAAATGGGTAAAGTGAAATGCTTAGAGACTATTAAGTTTTCTATAATGACTCATCATGGATGCTGGGGAGAGTGTAACTTTTGTGCTATTGGTGTTCATCAAGGTAGAACTATTAGAACTCGCAGTGAGGGAAATATTTTAGAAGAGGCGAAAGACTTTAATAAGTATAAAGACTACAAAGGCATCATTAGTGATGTTGGTGGCCCAACTGCAAATATGTACGGTTTTGAGTGTGGTAAGAAGCTTAAAAAAGGTACTTGTGACGATATGAGATGTGTAGATGCAGATAGACTTTGTAAAGTTATGAAAGTTGACCATGGAAGAAACATAGACCTGCTCAGACAAGTTAGAGAAGTCCAAGGTGTTAGAAAAGCATTTGTTGCATCTGGAGTTAGGTATGACCTTATTACAGCAGATAAAAAGCATGGATATTCTTACTTAAAAGAGATGGTTCAGCATCATATCTCAGGACAGATGAAAGTTGCCCCTGAACATACACAACAGCATGTGCTAGAGCTTATGGGAAAACCTGGTAAACAAACACTTGTTGACTTTAAAGAAATGTATGACAAACTAAATAAAGAAGAAGGTAAAAACCAATTTCTTACTTACTATCTTATAGCCGCACATCCAGGTTGTGAAGAAAAAGATATGCATGAGTTAAAAAGATTTACAACTGATGAGCTAAAAATGAACCCAGAACAAGCTCAAGTATTTACTCCAACTCCAAGTACATACTCGGCAGTTATGTACTACACAGAACTAGACCCGAAAACTCGTAAAAAAATCTTTGTAGAAAAAGATACAAAAAGAAAAGAAAAACAGAAACAAATCGTAGTTGCAAAAGAGAGCTTTTCTAGTGGTTTTGCCTCTTAAAATTTATCTTAAGGAAAAATAGTGTTTGGTTTAAATGATAGTGAATTACTAGAGTATATAAAAGAAGATGTAGCTTATTTTGATTTAACTACTTACTTGCAAAATGCTAGTGATAAAAAAGCAAAGATGGACATTTTTACAAGAGAAGACATCGTAGTTTCATGTTCTGAAGAAGCAGCAAGAATAGCAGAACTTATTGGATGCAAGGTGAATTTTGTACTTGCATCTAAGCAAAAAGCAAAAGCAGGTGATATTCTTTTATCTTTTAGTGGTGACTATGAAAAAGTACACCAAGCATGGAGATCAGCTCAAGTTATCTTAGAATATAGTTGTAAAATAGCAACATTCACACATGAAATGAAAGAGGAGATAAATTCTGTAAACAAACGCTGTGAGCTTTTAACCTCAAGAAAAACTTTTCCACTTTCTAAAAAGTTTTGTATAAAGTCAATTATGGCTGGTGGAGCTATGCCTCATAGACTAGGGTTAAGTGAAACAATAATATTTTTCTCTCATCACAGAGTTATCTATGAAAATAACGAAGCATTTTATAAAGCAATAGATGGTTTTAAAATACAAGCTCCTGAGAAAAAGATAGTAGTTGAAGCACAAAGCCTTGCAGATGCAGTAGAGCTAATGCAACATGGCGCAGATGTTTTACAAATGGATAAAGTAGATATATCTCTTTTAAAAGAAGTTCTTCAATACAGAGACGAAAGTTTTAAGCATGTTAAAATATTAGCAGCTGGTGGCATAAACAAAACAAACGCAAGAAAATTTGCCCAAACAGGTGTTGATGGTATAGTTACAAGTGGTGCATATAGTTGTGGCATGGCAAATTTAGGAACAAATCTTAAGATTGAATCGATTTAATGCAATAATTGTTCCAACTCTTACATTCCTCTCAGTTTTAATACTCTACAATACTTTAAACAAATAAATATAAAGTATTAAAACATGAGAATAGACAAATTTTTAAACTCCGTAAACATTACAAAAAGACGTTCTGTCGCACAAGATATGATAAGTAACAAAGTAGTTCTAATTAATGATGTAGAAGCAAAGGCTAGTAAAAACGTCGAAGTAGGAAGCATTATAAGTATAAACTACCTTAATGAGACGAAAAAATATGAAGTCTTACAAATCCCCACAACAAAATCAACCTCAAAATCTATGCAAGACCAATATATAAAGGAAGTGTAATGACTTATAGTGAAGCAAAAAAGCAGTTTACTTTACTTTTTAATCATGAAATGAGTGACTCACAGATGCGAGAGTTTTTAGTGAATATGAAACTTGATGAACATACTTCTGTTGAGGCTATAGCAGTGGCAGCAGAAGTTATGAGAAGCAATGCTATTGCTTTACCTATTTGTGATGAAATTCGTCAAAAAGCCATAGATGTAGTTGGAACTGGTGGAGACAAGATAGGTAGTTTTAATATTTCATCTACTGTTGCTTTACTTGTAGCTGGAGCTGGAGCTTATGTTGCAAAGCATGGTAGTAGGTCTGTTACTTCAAAATCAGGAAGTGCAGATATGTTTGAAAAGCTTGGAGTCAGACTTGACTTGAGTATGAATAACAGTGCTAAACTTTTGGAAGAAACAGGTTTTACTTTTATGTTTGCACAAAATCATCATCCTGCTATGAAATTTATTATGCCAGTTAGAAAAAGTATTGATGAAAAGACTATATTTAATATCCTTGGTCCTTTAACAAATCCTGCTGGAGTAAAGAAATCTTTGCTTGGTGTTTTTGATAAAACATTTGTACCAAAAATGGTAGAAGCACTTAAACTAAATGGTGCAAAATCGACTATGGTTGTAAGTTCAAAAGAAGGCATGGACGAGATAAGTATTTCTGATATTTCATATGCATCTAGGTTGCTTGAGGGCAAGGTCTCTGAGTTTGAAATAGACCCACAAATATATGGAATAAAAAGAGTTCCTCTAAAAGCTATTGTTGGAGGAGATGCATCTTTTAATGCTGGGATTTTACATAACATTTTTAGCTCAAAAGCTACAGATGCACAAAGAGATATTGTACTTATAAACGCTGCATCTGCACTTATGGTTGATGGTATGGCTCGTGATATCCAAGATGGACTTGAAATAGCACGCGAAGTGATAAAAACAGGAAAAGCCAAAGAGAAGTTAATGAAAATCATAGAAATATCAAATAAATTATGATAAATTATCAATTAAATTTAGAACAACTTTACGCATTAGTAGAAGAAATTAGCGAAAAATTCCAAAATGGAGTCATAATCTTAAGAGGCGATTTAGCATCTGGTAAGACAACATTTGTAAAAGCTTTGACTTTGCATCTAGGAGTAAGTGATGATGTAACTTCACCAACTTTTTCTTTGCAACAATGTTATGGAGATAGGATTTTTCATTATGATATTTATAATCATGGGATTGAACATTTTATATCTTTGGGTATGCTTGAAGAGTTAGAAAAAGATGGACTTCATTTAGTAGAATGGGGTGACGATAAACTAGTTGATATTTTAGAATCTGCTGGAATAAAAACATTAACAATTAAAATAGAAAAACTAGATGATAATAGTAGAAATTATGAGGTAGATTATGCACACGCTTAAAGCAGTTAATTTAAAAAAAAGAATAAAAGATTTAGAAATAGTAAAAGGCATGAGCCTAGAAGTTAAAAGTGGAGAAGTTGTTGGACTACTTGGACCAAATGGTGCAGGTAAAACTACTACATTTTATATGATTTGTGGTCTTGTTGAAGCAAGTGATGGTGAAGTTTTTTTTGATGGTGAAAATTTATCAAATATGCCTCTTCACAAAAG
>JBLIEY010000135.1:0-7236 GCA_047633475.1 Sulfurimonas sp. | reverse complement strand
ATCACTTTAAAACCGCTGTAATTTTCTTTGATATAGATCACTTTAAAAAAGTTAATGACACATATGGTCATGATGTAGGTGATTCTGTTCTGCACAATGTTGCTTTACTTCTAAAAAAGCATACAAGAGATGATGATAAAATCATAAGATGGGGTGGAGAAGAGTTTATTATAATTGCAGGGATTGATAAAAATGAATATCTATTTCAAATAGCTGAGAAATTAAGATCGATTATACAAGAGAATAGATTTGATGATGTGAGTTCCATTACTTGTAGTTTTGGATGTCAAATTCACGATGATGAACTTGAAATCCTAGAGACAGTCAAAAAAGCTGACAGAAAACTGTATATTGCAAAAGCAGCTGGTAGAAATAGGGTTGAGTGCTAATATGTTTAGATCTATTTTTACCAATAGTTTTGGAATATTATTTTCAAGAATCTTAGGATTTATCAGAGATTTATTAACAGCATCTATTTTAGGTGCAAATATCTACAGTGATATATTTTTCATAGCTTTTAAATTGCCAAATCTTTTCCGTCGTATTTTTGCTGAGGGTGCGTTTACGCAAGTCTTTATTCCTGCTTTCGCAAAATCTTCACATAAAGGTCTGTTTTCAGCAAATATATTTGTAGTCTTTTCATCTATAATACTCATCATCACAATTATTGTTAATATTTTACCATCACTTGCAACGAAAGCAATCGCTGTTGGGTTTAACGAATCGACGATAGAGTTAGCATCTCCCTTTGTCGCAATTAATTTTTGGTATCTTCCTCTTATCTTTGGTGTTACTTTTTTAAGCACTATGCTTCAGTACAAACATCACTTCGCAACATCAGCATTCTCTACTGCTCTTTTAAATATCTCACTCATTTTTGCTCTACTTCTTTCACAAGATAAAGAACAAACAGAAATAGTTTACTACCTAAGTTGGGGTGTAGTTATTGGCGGAGTTATGCAACTTGCTGTTCATATCATAGCGATTCATAAACTTGGACTTTCGAAACTTCTCATTGGTGGATTTAGACACCTTAGAGTAAAGTCCAAAATCATAAAAAAAGATACAAGAGAGTTTAGAAGACAGTTCTTTCCTGCAATGTGGGGGAATTCAACTGCTCAGGTTAGTGCGTTTTTAGATACTTTCTTAGCCTCATTTTTACTAACGGGTTCTATCTCGTACCTTTACTATGCTAACCGCATCTTTCAACTACCACTTGCTCTTTTCGCCATAGCAACTTCCATAGCTCTTTTTCCAAGAGTGGCTAGGTATATAAAAAACAAAGACGAAGCCAAAGCCTTAGAGTTTCTACAAAAGGCATTTTGGTTTTTAGCATTTCTATTGACTGCTAGTGCCATCGGCGGGCTTGTACTTTCACATGAGATAACTTGGCTTCTTTTTGAGAGAGGTGCTTTTAGCACACAAGACACTCAAAACACAACGCTTGTTTTACAAATGTACATGATAGGTCTACTACCTTTTGGTTTGCAAAAACTCTTTGTTCTATGGTTATACGCTAAACAGATGCAGATGAAAGCTGCCAAGATAGCGACCTACTCTCTAGCTACATACATAGTCTTTGCACTATCGCTTATAACTCCTATGGGAGTAAGCGGTTTAGCTCTAGCATCTACTGTTGGTGGGTTTGTGAGTTTTACTCTGACTATCAAGGCTTTTGGAGTTAAAAACTTTCTTGAGATGCTACGTTCTAAGAATGCTGTTTATCTTGTAGTTGGGGCTGTAATATTTACTGGCTTGCTTTTTGTTTTCAAGGGTTTTGTTGGCGGATATATTTTATAGTTATATTTTAAATCATAGAGAGGAAATATGAAAACAATCGGTCTTTTAGGTGGAATGAGTTGGGAAAGCACTATTGGGTATTACAGAGCAATTAATGAAGGTATTAAAAATTCTCTTGGAGGTCTACATTCAGCAAAAATCGCTATGTATAGTGTAGATTTCGATCCAATAGAAAAATTACAGCACGATGCTGATTGGGAAGGTACTGCAAAAATACTGACGGAAGCAGCTCTAAATATACAAGCTGCCGGAGCTGATTTTTTGCTTATCTGTACAAACACTATGCATAAAGTGGCTCCACAGATAGAGGAATCTATTGATATTCCATTAATTCATATAGCAGATGCAACAGCAGAAGTTCTTTTGAAAAAGGGAATTAAAACTGTGGGATTATTGGGAACAGCTTTTACAATGGAACAAGATTTTTATAAGGGAAGGTTAAGTGAAAATTATGGTTTAACCGTTCTGACTCCTGATGCACCAGATAGAGCAATTATTCATAAGATTATTTATAAAGAGCTTTGTTTAGGGAAATCATTTCCTGTTTCTAAAGCTGAATATTTGCGAATTATTAAGTCTTTAGCTAACAATGGTGCTGAGGCTGTGATTCTTGGTTGTACTGAAATTGGAATGCTAGTTAAGCAAACTGATACTGAAGTGGAACTTATAGACACAACATATGTTCATGCACACAAAGCTGTTGAATGTGCAATACAACAAGTTAATTAACACGGTATATTCTTAATTTAAGTATTTGTATTTTATGTTTTCACGAAAAAAGTGTATTCTTTTTGCTCGTGATTCTCACCAAACCCAATCACTGGCATTAGTGGATGCTCATCTGAAATCTTAACTACTACTTCGTACATCAACTCTTTCATATCTAAAGCATTTACACACGCTAAGAGCTCTTTTGTAGTTGCATCTGAATCTAAGAAGCCTAAGTGTAACTCTTTAGCTTCATTATCTACGTATATAGACGTGATGACTTTTTGACCTGCATTTTGGTAGTTTTTTTCTTCATCTTCTTTTAAAAGCATCGCTAAGAGAGTATAGTTTTGAGCGTTTTGTATATTTTCTCGTATATCTTCTATCATGTCTATTATGTATTTCATTTTGAGCCTTTTAACTAGTAGTTATTATACATTCCCATAGGGTGGGACGAGAAAGATGCAAAGAGCAATAAACTCTTTGCATCTATGTACTAATCAAGTCTAAAATGCAGGTATGATTGCACCATTATATTTTTCTTTTATAAACGTACGAATCTCCTCAGAATTGATAGCTTTGTTTAGTGCTTTGATAGCTTCGCTATTTTCATTTCCTCTTTTTACTACAACAATATTAGCATATGGAGAGTTGATAGATTCTAACACTAGAGCATCTTTTGTAGGGTTTAAATCAGCACTAAGCGCATAGTTTGTGTTAATTACAGCTGCTGCTACATCATCTAAAATACGAGGAAGTTGAGGAGCATCTATCTCTTTTAAAACAATATTTTTTGGATTTTCAATAACATCGATTTTAGTTTTTAATGCTTTGTCAGCAAACTTCATAATTCCAGCTTTTTCTAAAACATCTAAAGCTCTGCTTTCATTTGTAGGGTCATTTGGAACAGCGATTGAATCACCATCTTTTAACTCATCTAAACTTTTGATTTTTATAGAATAAACTCCCATAGGCTCTAAGTGAACATTTACAGTTTTTACTAAATCAGTATTTTTGTTTTTGTTAAACTCATCTAAGTAAGGTGCATGTTGAAAAAAGTTTGCATCTAAGTCACCCTCATTTACTGCAATATTTGGAGTTACATAGTCTGTAAACTCTTTGATTTCAAGTGTATAACCTGCTTTTGCAAGTATAGGCTTAACTTGTTCAAGTATCTCTACATGAGGAATTGGAGTAGCACCAATTTTTATAATCTTGTTTGCTGCCTGAGTTTCTTCTTTTTTCTCGCCACCACAAGCACTAAATCCCAACACAACAGCTACACCAAGTAGCAACTTTAATAAATTTGATTTCATTTTTTTCCTTTATTTTTTTGTAATTTTATATATATAATCTCCAAGAGATTGGAAACACTGCACTAAAACTATAAGAGCTAGAACAGTGTAAATCATGACGTCTGTTTGAAAGCGATAATAACCATATTTAATAGCAACATCACCCAAACCACCACCGCCCACGGCTCCTGCCATTGCTGAGAAGCCTACTACGGTAATCAAAGTTAAAGTAATAGTAGAAATTATACCCGGAAGAGCTTCTACTATCATCACTTTAAAGATAATTTGAAAGTTGCTTGCGCCAAATGATTTTGCAGCTTCTACAACTCCCTTATCGACCTCTTTTAACGCACTCTCTATAAGTCTAGCTATAAAAGGTGCCGCACCTATTGTCAGTGGAACTATCGCCGCTGTCGTTCCTATACTTTTGCCAATAATCATCTTTGTAACCGGGAAAAGTATTATCATCAAAATGATAAACGGGAAAGATCTCAGAGTGTTTATCAAAACATCTAAAGTTCTGTAAAGTTTAGCATTTGGTTTAAGCCCATCTTCATCACTTAGTATCAACATGATTGCTGGAATAAAACCAAGTAAAACAGCAAGAAATGTTGCTGTAAGGCTCATATATAGTGTTTCGCCTATCGCAGGTAGTAAAATCTTTTCAAACATTTATACTATCTCCCATCTCATATTTTTTTCTTTTAGATATTCGATTACAATTAACTCATCTTTTTCTTCTATATTTATCACTAAACTACCTATTACATGAGTGTTAATCTTCTCTAGTCTTCCCCATACTATGTTGAAGTCTATATCTAGAGTTCTTGCCATGTGTGTAACTATAGAGTACTGAGCTATCTCTTTTGGAAAATGAAGGCGAATATTGATGCCAGTTTCCGGTACAACTTCTTCTTCACCTAAAAACTTTTTCATTTTTTCATCAGGCTGTAAAAACAAATCTTCTATATAACCTGAACCTATAATATTTCCATGTTCAAGAAGTACGGCTTTTTGAGCAATAGATTTTACAACATCCATTTCATGGGTAACTATAACTATCGTGATTCCAAGTTTTTTGTTTATCTTTTTTAAAAGTTCTAAAATAGATGCTGTTGTGTTTGGGTCAAGTGCACTTGTCGCCTCATCACTTAAAAGTATTTTTGGATCAAGTGTTAAAGCTCTGGCAATAGCAACTCTTTGTTTTTGACCACCACTTAGCTGTGATGGATAAGCATCTTTTTTCTTAGATAAACCAACAAGCTTTAAAAGCTCCATAACTTTTCTATCTATTTCTTTTGCATCATATTTCCACAATTGCATAGGAAGAGCTACATTTTCATAAACAGTTTTTCTTTGCATCAAAGAGAAGTGTTGAAATATCATTCCAACATCTTTTCTAAACTTTCTAAGCTCATCTTTTTTGAGCTCTTTTATCTCTTTATCAAAAACTTTTAAACTTCCGATGCCATAATTTTCTAGTCCATTCATACATCTAAGAAGAGTTGACTTTCCAGCTCCACTGTGTCCGACTAAGGCAAATATGTCACCTTTATTTATCTCAAGAGAAATATTATTTAGTACTTTTTCTTTACCAAAAAATTTATCTAAGTTTTTTACTACTATCAATACTACGCCTTAATATATTTTTTGGATATTTATTTAGTAGAAGTCTATCTTAGTGGTGCTAATTATTGGATTAAGAAAATAAAAATCTCTAGAACAACAGTTACGAAATATATAAAGTATATGATAAAATATACTGAATAAATTTTAATTATAGAGGAATGTTATTTTTATGTTTAAAATATTATCTACTATTATCTTCTTTTCAATATTTTTACATGCAAATATTATTACTTTAGATTCAAATATTGGAGGGATTAATACATTTTCTCAAATCTCTTTTCATGAAGATACCTCAAAAAAAATGGGCATTGAAGATATAAAAGTCCAAGAATTTAAATCAACTCACACCATCCATGCTAACCAAGGAGTGAGTAATTCAACCTGGTGGTTAAAACTTGATGTACAAAACCCTAAAAATGAAACAATTAACTGGATTTTAAAATTTAATTATGGTCAATTTGATGAAATACAAAGTTGGCAATACAATGACAAAAACATTCTCATATCTAACTCTTTAAAGGGTGATCATTATATCGATGAGTCTAAGATATCATTATCAGAGCGAACATCATTTGAGTTTACTACACTCGCAAAAGAAAAAAATACAATTTATATCAAAGCTTCCTATATTAATGGAGGAATAATTGAATTGTTTCATACTATTTGGACTAAAAATGAGTTTTTAAAATCGCAAGAACTTCGTTTTAATATAATAGTAGGAGTTCTAAGTTCACTTATGGTCTTATTATTTTACAACACATTTATTTGCTTTATTCTCCGAAAAAGAGAATATTTTTGGTATTGTACATATATTATAGGTGTTATTCTTTCAGTGTTGACCTTTAATCAATTGGGAGCACACTATCTATGGAGTAACTCTCTTTATCTTGTAGATATGATGCCTTTTATAGCAGTTGTGATTCTTATTAGTTCTTTTATTTTATTTACCCGTGAGTTTTTAGAAACTTACAAATACTTACCTAAAATAGATAAAATTTTAAAAGTATTGCTGCTTGTTAATGTAATGATTTTACTTTTAGCAAATTTTGATGCGCGTCATTTTGCCATAGTCCTTATTTTTATAATTACTTTTTCCTTTATCTTTTTTCCTTTTATTGGTTTTGTTTTATGGCGTCGCGGTTATAAAATAGCAAGAGGTTATACTATAGCAACACTTGTACTTTCTATTTCTATAATCATTTCACTTCTTCGTTTTTCTGATGTTTTAGAAAGTAGCGAAATGATCTTTTGGATTGCTAGATTTGGATTTATTGCGGAAGGTATTTTACTCTCTATTGCACTTGCCGACAGAATCTCTCTTTTAGAACAAGATGCTGAAAATTCTCAAAAAAAAGTAAGACAGACTCTAGAAGAAGCAAAAGAAAACTTAGAATCTAAAGTCAAAAAACGAACTCTAGAGCTAGAAGAACAAACAAAAAAAGCAGAAGAACTTGCTAGGACTGATGTGATGACAGGCATTGCCAATCGAAGAGCTTTCTTTGAAAAAGGTCAAGATTTAATTCAACATAACCTTCGCTATAAGACACCTTTTTCTTTGGTAATCATTGACGTAGACCATTTTAAGAATATAAATGATACCTATGGTCATGAAGTAGGAGATTTTGTTCTAATAGAGCTTACAAAAGAGATAAGCAACAGCATTCGTGATACTGACTTCTTTGCAAGAATAGGAGGAGAAGAGTTTACTATCTTGCTATCTCATACTACTTCTGAATTAGCAATGCAAATAACAAAAAAACTTTTAGAAAATATAAACAAACTTGAAATTAATTATAAAGACTCT
>JBLIEY010000134.1:0-7276 GCA_047633475.1 Sulfurimonas sp. | reverse complement strand
AAATATCAGAGATTTTTTATAGCTTTTATTCATCTTTTCTTTACTTGAATTAATAAATCCTACAACTAATCCATAAAAAGTACCTAAAAATAAGAGAGTATAAATAAGATAACCTACAAAATAATAATCACTTTGTAAAAAGCAAAATGGACAATGATGTGATGGTAGTTCATATATATATGTTCCAAAGAATACAATTAATGACACTATGGCTATAACTATAAAAAGAACGTTGCTAATAGCAAATAAATACTTATTCTTCATAAAATAAAAAACTATTATTGATAAATAAACTGCATAAAATATGCTTAAAAGAACAGTAGTATCAAGAGCGAATATGCTTGAAATTGCAGAAGTTGAGGAACTAGAATAAAGAGTTCCACAACAGCTAACCATTTTATCTATCTCAATAGAACTAAACATTACTATTTCTAAAATCAGTTCACTTATGAAAAGAAAAAAGGCTAAGATGAAAAAACCAAATTTTTGTTTTACAAAAGGTTGTTTTTCATGTTTCATATCTTCGTTATGAAGAACTATCCAGTAGGCAAATATATATAGATTTATTATTTTAAGTATGAACAGCGGCACACCATATTGAGTAGCATCTACTACCCCTGCTCCACACATAGCACCAGTAAGTACATTTGAAATCTTATCTAGAGTAAAGATAAAAAATAAGAAGAGAGGTACTTTTATAACAAAAATATATTTTATTATTGTAGCACCGAGGTAACTTAGTTTTTCAAGTGAATACTGAGTTTTACTAACTGAGTTTAAGTCCCATTTTAAATATATTTTAACACTTAAAATAAATGCAATTATTCCAAAAAATGCAAACATAACATCTAGTATTAAGATTGCTAAAACTTCAGGTGTTAGTATCAAATTATTTTTCCATCACGCATTTCTATTTCTCTGTCAACAAAATCAAGACCAAAGAACAAAGGGTCATGAGTAGCAACAACTATAGTCTTATTCTGCGCTTTTAACTCACGAAGCATCTCTATAAAGTGAAGAGATAGTTTTTCATCTAGATTTGCTGTTGGCTCATCTGCTATGATAATTTTAGGATTGTTTACATTTGCTCTTGCAATTGCCACACGTTGTTGTTCTCCACCTGAGAGATTTTTTATAATGGCATCTTTTTTATGTGCTATTTGAAACATCTCCATGACTCTTTGTAGTTTTTCACTAACAAAATCACCATCTGGGTTTAAAGGGACTAAAGGAAGTAAAATATTTTCTTTCACACTAAGAGTTGGAATAAGGTTGTACTTTTGAAATATAAAACCAATGTTATCTCGTCTATACTCAGATGCGAAGTTATCAGGAAGTTTTGATATATGTTTAGTATCTACCATTACTTCGCCATCTGTAGGCTTTGAAAGAGCTGCAATAAGAGATAAAACACTACTCTTCCCACTACCACTAGCTCCTTTTAAAACCACCAGTTCACCTTCTGATATATTTAGATTAATATTTTGTAGTGCAATTACTACATTGTTTTTGTTTATTTCATATTTTTTTGTTACGTTTTTTAGTTCTATCATCTTATAACCTCGTCAGCGTCTAAAGTAGCTGTTTTCCATGATGGGATAATAGTCGCAGCTATATAGATTGGAACACTCAAAAAGAATACTAAAAATAGTGTTTGAACATCAAATATAAATGGAAGCTCAAATGATGTTTTCAGTTGAGAGTAACCAGTGAATATATTTTGTATAAGTGGTGCTTGGAATATATATACAAATCCAAAAGCTAAAATCACACCAACAAGATAAGCAATGAAAGAAATGATAAAAGCCTCATAGAACTTTTCTTTTAAAACATCATCTATTTTCCAACCAATTGCTTTTAGTATTCCTATTTCTCGTTTTTCTTCAGAACTCAACCCACTTGCTTTGTCATAAACTATGATAAAGAATGTGAAAAGAGAAATGATAAATAATGCCAAGAAAATTCCACTCTTATAATCAAAGATGTTTTGATAAGATATTTTCAAATCATTTTTTGTAATTACCCTACTATCTGGAAACAACAATTTAATCTTAGATGCTATAGTTGCTACTTCATCAGGATTTAACACCTTTACTACTATGTCAGTTGCTTGTTCCTCTTTCATATCAAATATCTCTCTGACATTGTCTTTTGACATCACAATCATATCATTAGATTCAAGTTGTGTATCAGCATCAAATACTCCAGCAATATTTACTTTTTTCAAAGTTCCGTCTGGTTTTATAAAGTTAAAATATTCCTTATAATAGTTCTGAGTCATCATTTTTTTAACTCCATTTCCAACTACCATAAAGCTATCTGTACTATCTCCTAGTTTTGCACTTTTTACTATATTTGAAAGTGAGTTTTTATACTGATTTTCAAATTCGTCTACTCCTACAATAGAAAAATTTACACCTGCATTTTTAAAGTAATAGTAACCCCAAACACGGGCTACAGCATCTATAACCCCTGTAATTTCCAATATATCTTTTTGTGCATCAACATCTATATCGTAGTGTCTACCTGCTTTGATTTTTTGTACTATAATCTGAGGAAGAGCATCTACAGTTGAGTTAAGTTCATATTTAATTGAGTTTGTGATGAAAAATATACTTGTTAAAAGAAATATAAGAAGTGTCAAAATTGTTGTGATAAAAAAGCTTTTATACTTTTGTCTGAGTAAAGCATTTATAGCATATTCAATAAGGTAAAAATTTATTTTATTTCTCATTAACATATCCATTTATAATGTGAGAGTGGGAGTAAACATAAGTTGATGGAAAGTACTCTCTAAGACTTCCATCATCTTTATATATAGAAAATATATCGCTCATACTTCTGTGTCTTATGAAAGTTGCTTCTGTTGAAATTGCCAAATCTGGAAGACCTGTCATTCTTACAAAATCATTTCTCTTAGCATAAAGCTCAGGGCTAATAGTCTTTGTTGAACTAATATAAAGACCTTCTACAACAAGTAAAAACAGTAGAATAGCAATTGAAGAAAGAACAAAAAATACTTTTGGAGTGTATAGATTTTTATTCATCTAGTTTATATACTTCCTCAGCTGTTACTTCGTCAAACTTTATAACTTTTAAACCCTTGTGATCCATGTTAAAAGTCTTAGCATCTGAGAGTTTCTCAAAGGGGATAAGTTCATCTCCCATAGGACCAAAAACATTACTTCCTATAACATAGTAACACTTTATTGCATCTATTGCCTTTTGCGAATAATAGTCACTAACTAAGACTTTAGTAATTCCTTCTTTATGATCAAGGTAATACTTCATTAAATCTTTAGCACCATCAAATGAATAGTGTTTATCTTCATAAAAAATCTGTGCAGCCCATTTTGGATACTTATAAACGAACATACCACAAATTGGACATTTTTCATCTTCTGTTACATGAATTCTATCTTTAATTTCACCCAAATCTCCAAAACGTTTTATCTCCCATAAATAAAGAGCTAAAGCTTGAAGATGTTTTTCTTTTAAAGGCTTACAAAGTTTAGAGTATTTAATATCTGCTTTTAGTTCATTTATCTCTATGTAGTTTGTAGCGTCTATATCTGGATTACATTTTTTTTCAAAAATCTTTTTACCCATAGGATAGATTTTTTTACTCTTATTTTTTTGAGCCATGTCATCATCAGATGAAAGAGATTCTTTTGCAGAGTTTAAAGCTTCGTCAAACGAGACTATCTTGCCTCTATAGTTTTTCACAAATTTAACTGCTTCATCTTCTGAAGCAAATGCGAGCTTACTTGTCTGACTCATAGTTCCATTTACCTTAGAACCAAGAACATAAAAAGCACTTTTAGCATCGATAATTTTTTGCGTAGATGCATCTACAACTTGTATACTGTTTAAATCTATTCCATACTCTTTCATATCTGCAACCAAGCATCTCATAGAACAGTATTGTCTTTGGGTTTTGTTCAATAGTTTAGCAGTATAAGAAGTTTTGTAAAACATTTTTAAGTTCATTCCACAAACTGGACACCAATATTTTTCTTGAGCATTTTGAACTAAAACAGGTTCTACAGTAGCAACTTTTGAGAAGTTATTTGCATTTAAAGTGAGTGTGCTAAATATTAAAATAGAGAGAAGGAGGATTTTATTTTTAACTGACATAATTTTCCTTGTTAGATAGTTGCAATTATATCTTAAATTATTTATAATAAACATAAGCTATACTTACAGATAGCTTATGTAACTAAGGAAACTTTACTATCTTTTACCTAAGTAGATTCCAACAGCTTGAAGTTTTTTACCCTTCATATCTCCACAAATTTTACTTGATTTAACAAATGCTTTTGCCTCAGCAGTAGACTTAAATTTAAGGTCTGTTTTTTTACACATTTTGTTGTATATCATTTCACCTTTTTTAGCCATTGCTGCTTGCTTTTTAGCAATCATCATCATCTCTTTTTTTAGGCCTTTTTCAGCAATTTTATATGTCTCATCAAAGCTTTTTAATTTACCACCGAACTCATCAGCAAACTTTTGTGCATCTGCTTTTTTAGCAAAAGCATATTTACTCATCATGGTCATAGTACCTTTTTTGCTACTACCAACAACATAAGTAGCAGTAGTTGCATCTATGAATTTAAGAGTGTCAGCATCAACAACTTTGATATCTTTTAATGAACCATTGTTTTTCATGTTAGTTTCTACTAAACAATGAAGAGAACAGTACTGCTCAGTATTCTCACCATGAACTGCCGCATGATTTGTTTTATAAAACATTGGGAGTGTCATTCCACATGATGGACAGAACATTTTCGCATCTCCACTTTGAACAATAGTAGCTTTATCCATTGCAACAGCTTGAAAAAGTTTCATTTGCTTATTTGCCTTACCATCATTCATTGCACCAAATACTAAGGTACTAAGTATTACCATCCCTACTATAATTTTTTTCATTCTATCTCCTGCATTTATAATTTTTATAATTATATATCATATTTGTTACATAAGTGTTAAGTTTGATGCTTGACATCACAAAGTTATTGGAAGGAGAAAGAAAAAGAATAAAAAAAAGAGAATGCTTAAGAAACCCTCAAAAGCATTAATCTTCTAACAAATAAAACAAGTAAACTTAAAGCTAAAATCTTAAAGTCTATTTCACTTGCTATATGTATATTAGAGAAGGTATCACTTTGTGTAGCTTCTATGCCTATAGCTTGCATAGACAATATTTTTGGAGAGTACACTACACTAAACATAAGTGATGAAAAAACAACAGTGATCGCACTTGCTAAAGTAAGAGCGTCTCGTTGACCCATTTTGTACTTAACAGCTTCATATAGAACAACACAAGATGCTACAACATACAACCAATAACTAAATCTATGAAAGATTTCTCCCATAATGATTCCCGCATTATAATGGTCCAAAGTTATGTTTACTAAAATTTTATCAGAGTGAAAGATTACTGGGGCCACAATTGCACCTAAAGCTATAACAGCACCAAAAGAAGCTGCTAATATAATCAAATAACTGAAATCTACATAAATACTTTTTCTCAAAGCCATTACCAACCCTATACTTTTAGTGTAAAACCACGATCAAAATTGCTATAGTCTTTGTAAAAATCTAAGCTCTTACATTTCGTGTCTTTTAAATATACTTGTATTCTATCCTTTTGGTCATAACCCATCTCACACGTAAAAAAGTTAATGTTTCGCTTTAAGACTTCATCAAGCAAATTTTGAATTATTTCATCACCGATATTTCCCCCAAAAAGTGCATTTTGAGGTTCGTACGAAAGGTTGATTTCTAAAGGTACTTCGTTTGCTATATATGGTGGGTTTGAAACAAGATAATCGATTTTCTCATTTATAGGCTCTAATAATGAACCAAGTCGCAGTTCAATTCTGTTTTTCATATCAAATTTTTCTATATTTGTTTTTGCAATATTAAGAGCATCTTGTGAAATATCTACAGCTATAAACTTAGCATTTTTATAGTGTTGTGCAAGAACTATAGAGATTATTCCACTACCAATCCCAACTTCTACAAAAGTCATCTTAGCATCTAGGTCGGAAAAGTTTTTTAAAACATCATCTATAAGAAGTTCTGTTTCAGGACGAGGTATGAGAGCTCCTGGAGCTATAAAAAACGCTTGAGAGTAAAAGCTTACACTGTTTGTAATATATTCAAGAGGTTCATTTTTTGCTCGTCTATCTACCCATTGGTAAAGTCTCTCAAGATTTGATACTTCAGTGCTTTGGTTTGTGATAAGCCATAGCTCATCTTTTTGTAGATGAGCCATCAAAAGAAGTTGTGCTTCTCTAGAAGCTCGCTCTACAAAAGGAGAAAGTTTTGCTGTAATATCTGCTAGAACGTTCTTTACTACATCATTTCTTACAGATTCGCTTCGCATTTGCCCTCTAAAGAACTCTTATCTGTATTCTCTACATTAACACCAAGTTCTTTTAGTCTTTCTAACACAGGAGGATGAGTATAATGAAAAAATATATATAAAGGATGAGATAATGGAAAACTCTTATTTTCAGTCACAAGTTTTTTTAGTGCATTTGCAAGTTCTATTGCTCCACCATCTCCACCAAGTTCACTTCCCATTTTATCTGCTTCATATTCATTATGACGACTAACAATTCCCATGATTGGCATCATTATAAAGCCTAAAACTGGCATAAATAGAATAAGAAGTATCATAAGAAGATATGGAGCTGGAGATATTCCCATCTCTAAATAAAGAGTCTCTGGTAGATTTCCAAATATAGTAAACATTGCAAATAACATAGCACCTACTAAGCCTATGTTTTTATAGATATCACCATGAGCAAAATGTCCCAGTTCATGTCCTAAAACAGCTAAAAGTTCTTTTGTGCTAAGCTTTTCTATAAGAGTATCATAAAGCACAACTCTTTTAGCTTTTCCAAATCCACCAAAATATGCATTAAGTCTTGCATCTCTTTTAGAAGCATCACTTACAAAAACTCCCGAACTTACAAAACCTGTTTTGTCCATAAGAGTTTTTATCTCAGAATCTAGTGCTTCATCTTTAAGAGGTGTAAGCTTGTCAAAGAACATCGCACGAAAAGCAGGATAAAGCATATTTATCATAATAATTACAGCAAAGATAAACACAAAACTCCATAACCACCAAAGAGTAAAGTTTATAATAATTGCGTAAATTCCCCATACAACTAAAGAGCCAAGAACAAGAGTCATTAGAAAAGAGATAGAAGTATCTTTTATCCATTGAGACAAAGTTGACTTGTTAAAGCCAAATTTTTCATCT
>JBLIEY010000133.1:0-7300 GCA_047633475.1 Sulfurimonas sp. | reverse complement strand
GTAGAAAGGATAAAGAGTCTCAAAAATATTTGATTTGTTATAAAACATCTCTGCTTTAACTTTATTTTCACTTGGATAAACTGCAGAACCATAAAACTTTTGATATTCTGCAAGTTTTGAAACTGCCTTATTAGCCTTAGTCCAGTCACCACTATTTAAACCTTCATCTATAGATGTAAAATATTCAATTGCTACAGCTCCCAATCTTTTTTTATCTTTTCTAGTAAAAGTTTTAAAAGCTTTAATAGTAGTAAACCATTTGTTATTTATATCATTTGGTCTTGGCCATATTCTCATAATGACACCGGTATAAACTGAGTAACAAATGTTTACTCTTTCATCAATTTTTAGAACAGCTTTATCAAGCATATTCCTATCTTTTGGTTCTTTCCTAACTGCTTCATCTACTAATTTATTAAGTTTGTATCCACGCATGTTTGCCGAATCACTAAAAAACTGAGAAAAAGATGCATACTTAGTATTTTCTGCAGTACCTATAAACTTATTAACTTTAGCATTATTAGTATATATAATTTTAACGTCACGGTATAATGCAGGCTTAACCATCATTCCAAGTATGACTTGATTTGAATCTAACTTATACTTTCCAATATTTAGATGTGTTCCTCTATGAATCTTAGCTAATATCTCTGTTGAGAGAGTATCCATAGGCTTCATTCTTCCGCCACTATCCTGAATAACCAATTCACCAAACTTAGATGCATGCTCTTTTTCAAATGAGACTATAGTTTTTATAGTTGGACTTAACTCTTGTGCATACGAAGGAGTAAAACTAAGAACTAATCCAATTGCTAAGATAGCACCAAGAGCTTTTTCATCAGCAGCTTTTTTAGCTTTTTTTGCCAACTGTGAAAATCTATTTGATCTTGAAAAAAGAGACCACATCATTCCCAAAGTTAAAAGGAAATAACCTATATATGTAGGTAGGGTTCCAGGGTCATTACTAACAGAGAGAATAGTCCCTTTTTCATCTCGGTCATAAGATGATTGAAAGAATCTATATCCACGATGTTCTAAAATATGATTCATAAAAATTCTATAAGGCATCTCAATACCCTGCTCCTTATCTACTAGGACAACTTCACTTGCATAAGATGCAGGACTCATTGAACCTGGGTATCTATCTAATTGAAACTCTTTTAACTTAACTTCAAAAGGAATAGTAAGTTTTTTAGAACCATACGAAAGATGCACATCAACACCGTTTATGACGTTATGATACTCTTTTGCTATTTTTCTTGCTTGTCCATAAATTAGCACTTCTTTTGACATCTCATCAACACTTATATTTAATCTAAGGCAATCGTAGCTATCTTTTTGATTTGGATTTGAAACAATCTTTTTGAAAGAGTGAGGGTAAAATCTTTTAAGAACAAAAACTCCTCCAGTTATGCTAAAAAGAGTTTCTTTAGTAAAAAGTTGCTTAGTATTTGCATCTAATATTCCTTTTGATTGGTTATTCATTCTTAAGTAGGAAATTGCTTTTGTGTGGTTCATAAAAAGTTTATTGTCTTTAACAAAAATAGAAATAAGTGTTTTGTTGAAATTTTTCCCTGAGTTAAAATCTAAAACAAAGTTTTCACTCTCAAAGAATTCACCTTCACTAAGTGTTATAAGTTTACTTGTTTGAGTCTCAGTAATCATGATAGAAGCCATGGCTTTACCAGTGTTGGCTTCTATAATAGTCTCAACTGAATCTGGAATATATTCTGTCATCTCTACATTTACTTTTTTACCATCAATTTCTAAAGAACTAGATAGACTATTTGTAGTCATTTTAGAAAGATATAGTGACTTAGATGTCACTTCATGTTTAGAGCCTACTTTAGCATCTACAGTAAAGTAAGTATCTGAACTTGTCATTGTAGATGAACTTGCCCCTTCTCTTATATGCATTTTACCTTCATAGCCTACATAACGAGTGATTGCCGCACCTATTAGTATGATAATAAACGCAACATGGAAAATAAATATAGGAGCTTTTTTAAGTGTGTACATTCTATACTTGTATATATTGAGAATTAGATTTAAAGTAATTAATCCAAGTAAAATCTCAAACCATCTTGCATTATATATATCTGCTTTAGCCGTTATAGTTCCAAAATTGTTTTCTACAAATGTAGCATAAGCGATTGCATATGCAAATATTGACATCAAAACAGCCATTGTTTTCATGGAGTTTAGTAATGAGAGAAGTTGTTTCATAATTAGCCTTTGATTTAAGAGGGACATTTAGTGGTTTAGATAAGAATTAAATCAGATTTAATGATTTAATTCTTATCTAAAAAAAGAGTTTCCGATTTATATATCTAATCTAGTACTTGAAGTTGTTAATTAACATGCCCATCATCAAAATGACAAGAAATATATTAGTATTTTCGCTTACATGAATCTTTACATGTAAGCACTTTTTATATTTTAAATTAAAACAATATAAAAACTATTCTACCATTTAACAGGCGTTAAATCACACTGTATTAGTTCGCCTCTATGAGCAGGAGTTCCAGGATGAGCAGCAGATTCACAAAGTAATGTTGTACCATAATCATTACGTCTATCAGCTGCATTTGTTCTTGCCCAAACAGAAACTAAAGCTCTTTGTTCAGGTTTAGCTTCACAATCCGCATCTACTTCAAAAGCATGAATTGTATTTTGGTGAAGGTATACTAGAGAATTATATTTATTACTTCCAGCAACCCACATATCTGGCTCATTATTAACAGTTCCGTCAAATTGAACTTTACGTAATTTGTCAGTACTTTCTACAGCTTTAACAAGTGGAGAGTCTTCTCTAACAGCAAAAGTTCTAAATTGTTTTGTACAAGCAGGAACTCTCATATTGTAATAGATTTCAGGAATTGCATGAGTATGGTACGGATAAAGAGTACCAACTTTTTGAACAGTCATACCAATTTCTGCGCCTACTACTTGATCATTAATTTTATCAATTCTCAATAATCCCCAGTTACCCATGATTTCTGCATAAGCATATCCACCACGAACATTGTCGAAGTTTTTATCATTACGTTTACTCTCTTGTGCATACATTGGAAACCAACCAGCAGATGCCCAAAGATTTGGAAGAGCATTTGCACTTACATCAAAAGGAAAAGTTAAAGGCATTTTAACTTCATCACCAGTAACCATTTTAGCAAAATTCTTTGTAAACTCATGACCAAGTTTTCTAACCTCTTTATTTTTTACTTTCTTATCAAAGAACTCATCAAAAGTCATACGGTTTGCCCATTTTGAAACAGATGAATTAGCTGTTAACTCACGACCAGGATTATAAAGCCATTTTACATCACGTCTCGCTGAAAAACATGCTTTTGCTTTATTTGGATTTGCTAAAACTTGATAAATATTTTTTACCATAAGTCTCATATCACGACGCTTCATAATACATATTTTTTTCATTTCAGTTGTATCATAAATAGCTTCGTCAGAATCCATACACTTAGCTACATCGCCTGTTGTTAATGCTAAAGCATAACCTTTTAAATAAGTTAGTGTTTCTCCCCAAAGAATGTCAATTTGTTTTTGATCTTCTGCAGAAAATTTTGGAACTTCACCTATACAAGTAAACTCTGAGTTATTAATCTCAGATTTATCTAAAAAGCTTGGAATTTCTAGTGCACTTGCATAACTAACTAAACTGCCTATAATAATCAATGAAGCAAACGATTTGCTACAAATAGTTCGTATATTTTTTGTAAACATTAATAGTCCTTTTTTTGTAGTATAAAATTTATACAATTTTTAGTAGGAGGAATGATTTATAAAATCATTCCTCAACAGATTTAATACCATACTTCTTATAATTTTTTTGAAGTTCTAACTTCTTTTCTTTCATTGCATCTTCATATATAGAATGTTCTGGTTTATAGTAGTTCAAGACACTTCTTAAACCTTTATGTCCAGCATCAAAATGGCAAGAAGCACATTTAATTTCTTTACTTGTTCCCAACAAGCTTTGATAATGCTTATGCATCTTTTGAGCCATTTTAGGAGGATTTGCTAATGATGTATCTAGTATATTTGTATGACATTCCAGGCAACCATTATCAAAAACATAGTTTTGGCGATGTTTTAGATTTTTTTGCCAATCAATACTGTCTGGATCACCAAAAAAGTGTATAGCACCTTCTACTAAACCATTCCTTGCTTTAGTAAACATATATTTAATTAAATAATCATGTGGTAAGTGACAATCAACACATTTAGCCCTTGCACCTAATCTACCTTTTCCACCATGTACATCATCTCTATAAGCTATAACCATAGGATCCATTTCATGACAAACAACACAAAAATTTTGGTCACTAGTTTCATCCATAGCATAATATGTCAAATAAGAAAGCGACAATCCAACTAAAGCACCAATTGCTACAAACATTAATATTAATAACTTTGCTCTCGTCATCATGGTGTTTCCTTCATCCATAGATTATTTTTAATCTCTTTTTCATGACATTCTGAACACATATTTACAGATGGTTTGTGCTCTCTATGACATTCATCACAGTATAGATTTGGTCCATCATGGATTGAATTATGAGGATTAGCCTTATGTGTATCCATAAAAGACAATCGCTCGGCTAGATACTGTTTACTTTTATGACAAGATAGACAAGCATCTTCTTCAGGGGCTTCAAAATTACTCGCATCTTCGCCTTGGTCTACATGACAAAAAACACATTCTAAGGATAATTTTGCATGTTCCGTCTTCATCGAATACTTTTTCGCTTGTTCTAGTGTTACTACTACTTTAGTACTTTCTTCAGCAGAGGAGAGAGTTACACTCTTCTCCTCATTTGCATTTACAACTGTAATAATTGTAAAAAGTAAAAAAGAGATAGCACTAATCGCTTTTACTATATTTTTCATGAATTAAATATTTTCTCCAGCTACCATACCAAATACAAGACAATCAGGAATAGAACAACTACCTAATCTACTTGCACCGTGAGTACCACCAGTTATTTCTCCAGCAGCATATAGACCTGGGATTGGCTCTTTAGTATCAGAAGAGATAACTTGTGCTTTAGTATTAATTTTTAATCCACCCATTGTATGGTGAAGTTTTGGAACACCTCTAGTTGCATAGAATGGTGCTTTGAGAATTTGTACACCGTCTGCTTTATCAACTGGTTTTCCTTGCTCAGAATCTTTGCCAGCTTTTACAAAACCATTGTAATCAGCAATTTGTTTTTTCAAAGCAGCTGCAGGAATTTTATACTCTGCTGCTAATGCATCTAATGAGTCAAATTTCTTAACAACGCCTGATTTTACAGCTTTTTCAGCTATCTCAGGAATTATTTTATCAACAGCAGTCTGATCACAAATATTGATTGGGTAATTCTTAGTATCTCCATCAATAAGCTTAAACATTGCTGTCGCACGAGTAAGTCTATCAGCAAGTTCATTCATGTAACGCTTACCTGTTTTAGGGTCAACTGATATACCATAACGGAAAGTAGCATTAATGTTAAAGTTTGAAGCTGCACCAAAAGCTTTTTCATCAGGACAAGCCCACGGTCCAAATTGGATTCTACTTACGTGTACAGGAACTGCTCCAGCTTGAAACGCTTTCATCATAACTTCTGCTGTTGCACCTGGTTGGTTAGTCGAATCAACATCATTAGATATACGAGGGTCTTGCATGTTTCTAAAGAATACGTCACGACAGAAGCCACCAGATGCCATAATAACACCTTTTTTAGCTCTAATATTTTTTCTTTTTCCAGTTTTATTTTCTCTAGCATCATCTTTAGATTTTTTATCAAATCTACATTTTTCTCTGATAGAAACACCTACAACTCTACCGCTTTCATCCATAATAAAGTCATCAAATCTAGTTCTTTTTTTAAGAGTAGCTTTCTTAAGTGTTTTGAAGTGCTTAAACATTGGTAAAACAATTCCTGAACCACTACCATTAGCCGCAAGGTACGTTCTTGGAACTGAGTGTCCACCTAAATGAGAAAGTTTTTCATAAAATTTAGCTCCACATCTCTCTACTAGTTGAAGTGCATCATTACCACGCTCAACAATTACACGAAGATTTTCAACGTGGTTTATACTTTTACCAGCTTTCAAACTGTCACTTAAGTATATTTCCATATTATCAGTAACACCTTCAGCTTTTTGTTTAGGTGTACCAACAACTGCTAAAAGACCACCATTGATAACTGAGTTTCCTCCAACACGTCCCATTTTTTCTATTACAAGTACTTTATCACCTTTCTCTGCAGCAGTGATACCAGCAGATAGTCCAGCATACCCAGAACCAATGATTACTACATCATATTCTTCATCGTACTTAACATCTTTTGAATCGAGTGCCAAAGCACTTGCTGATGTACTAGCAACAGTTAACATTCCAGCGCCAACAGCACCCATTGATTTTACAAAACTTCTTCTTGTTATATTACCCATGATAGGTCTCCTTAAATTATATTTACAGGAGAATGTTAATGTAAATAAATAATTAAAAAGTAACCTTTTAAAAAAAATATTTATATAAAAAAAGGGAAAGGATTAGTACTTTGCATTGATACAAACCTAAATATGTAATCTATTTAGGAGTATTTATTCTATAACCACATCCAGAAATATTTTCTATTATCTCGGAGTAAGTCTTTTGACGTATTTTTTTTATTCGCATACGTAAAGCTTCAATACTCATACTTTTATCTTCCCATACATAGCTTTCTATTGTAGAATATTCAATTGTTTTATCTATATTAGAAATTAATAAATTAATTAATTCTCCCTCTCTTCGTGTTAGAGCAACTATCTTTTGATTAGGGTCTTTGAGTAATTTAGAATCTTTATCATAAACAAAACCATTTTCTAAAATAACTTCTGAATGACACATATCTTTAGTCGCTAGAAGTACTACTGTTTGAAGTTCTTCTACACTGATAGGTTTAAGTAAATAACTATAAGCCCCTTGCTTAATACTCTCCGAAATATTTTCAGTACTGTTATATGAAGTTATAATAATAACGGGAGTATGTGGAGAAATTTCATGTATAGCATTAATCATTTCAAGTCCATTCATCTCAGGAAGATTAATATCAGAAATAATAATATCAGGTTTATTGTTTTCAAACATTTCGAAACCTTGCATACCATCTACAGCAACATCAACTTGTCTACAATATTTACCTAAAGACTGTCTTAACGCATAAGCAGTAAGTTCATCATCTTCCACAATTAGAACATGAATTTTTGAAAGATTTTTTAATACTTTTACATCTATCATTTTTAATCCTTT
>JBLIEY010000132.1:0-7335 GCA_047633475.1 Sulfurimonas sp. | reverse complement strand
CTAAAATCATTTCTTTCTCTTACCCTTCACTATTTTATATTACATTTCTTTATTATTTTAAAATGTTTAAGAACTTCATCATCGTCCCCACCTTCAAGTTTTCTAACCTTTTTAATAATGCTTAATGCTTTTTTGCAATTTCCAAGTTTATAATATCCCCATGCAAGTGAATCCATATAAAAAGCAGATTTAGGTTCTATTTTTAAAGCTTCACGAACATACGTCATACCCTGTTTAATGTCTATAGAATGATCAAGAAGAATATATCCGAGATAGTTTAAATACAATGGTTTTCTTTCTATACTTAAAACTTCTGTAAGCTTTCCAATTACAGAGTCATGCATCTTTTTATCATTTTTATTTTTGGAACTTTCATATTCAAAAATTGCACTTTGTCCTAAATAGTTAATATCACCTGTTTCAGTGTATAACTTTTTTGCCAGAAGAGAAGCTTTTTTATAATTTTTTAAATTTATATACACTTGAAAAAGAAGCTCATCATTACTTTCACTATTTTCTAAAAAAGTCATGAGTTGTGTATATTCTTTTTTATAATCATATATTTGGACAATCTTTTTTGCTAAATCATCATTTTTTTCTATCTCATATAGTCTTAAAGATACAGATAATAGACCATCTATGTTATTTTCATCTGAGTAAAAACCTATTAATCTATTACAAATTATTTTAGAACAGCCATTCATTCTAGTGTGAGTTTCCAACTGAGCAATAGCATCTTTTTTTCTCTGTAAATTAACATATAAAATTATCGACATTCTATCTAACACTGTTTCATCATAGTCTTTAATATATGCACTCTCAAGATATTTGACTGCAGTATCATATTTTTTTTGTTTTACATATATTTCACTTACTAAAACATAGTCATTTACTTCTTTTGTCTCTTCAACTAAACTTATAGCTAAAACTCTAGCTTCTTCAAACTTTTTTTCTCCGATTAAAGCAACAATTTTAAGCCTAATAAGTATGTAATCATTTAAACTACCATCTGTCACTTCATCTATTTTATTGATAACCTGAATATTTTCACTCATTGCTAAATCGTTTTGTAATGATTGGTAAAGGTATTCTTTCTTTGTTGATTTTTCATACAGAGTATTAAATATACTAGAAGCAGATTTATAATCTTTTAACTGCTCTGCTCTTAGCGCGAATAATATATACGCATCTTCTTGAGCAAAAGCTTTTTCGTTTGGTTTTACTGATTCTGTTGTAAATATACATCCGCTAAACAGCAATGCTAAAAGCAGAGGTAAAAATATTCTAATCATTATTATTTCCTATTATTATTCCAGGACATTCTTCTTGCAACTCATCTACTCTATGTTTATAATAATCCCAAAAAGGAAAAGTTATACATTGAGAAGGACGGGCCTCATAAATCTTACATCCATTTATATCTCTATCATAAAAGACACACTCATATGAGTCCTTATGCCTTATCTCTTTAATAGAGTACCTGTAAACTTTTTTATAAAGATATCTGGTCGCAAAATCTTTAATATCTAAATTTAACAACTTACTTATTTTTTCTATTTCATTCATAGTTACATATATATAACCACTATCACCTGTGCAGCATCTACCTGCACAAGTATTACAAGCTGATGTATCAAAAGCAAAGTCAAAACCGTCTTTTTTTACTATAGATGACATTTTATACTCTGAGTTCTAGCTTTTTTATAGATACGCGCTGCATCTACTGAGAATTCACTACCCTCAAAACTAATAAGTGGTTTATGTACTTTCATAAGGGATGATGATCCATTTCTAACATGTAACATTACTAATGAGGCTCCTCTATCTATTTTTGGATGTACAAACACAACATCTACAACTCTTAATTTAACACGATCAAGTTCAGCACATATCAAACTAAACTGAGATGCGTCATAACAGAATATGAAATGAGATCTAGGCTTTAAAAGCTGTGATACTTTCTTGAAAAATGATTTTAATGGTAAGTTGACATTATACCTTGCATTAAATAACATTTCATTTCTACTTATGGATACTTGTTCATGATAGAAAGGAGGATTGGAAATTATATAGTCATACTTTATATTTTCATCTAAATCAACAAAATCATTTTTATGTATTTTGTAGTCTATCTTGTTAACTCTTGCATTAATAGTAGCATACTCTACAAAAACATCTTGCTTTTCAACCGCTTCAAGTTCAACTTTTGGATTGTCGCGAGCAACTAAGAGTCCTACAATACCACAACCTGCACCAACATCTAGCACTTTGCCTTTTGGATTAAAAGAGTCGATAAAATCGTACAAAAAGACAGAATCACTGTTGTAACAATAGCCTTCTTGCGGTTGATATAGTAACATATAAAGTACCTTGAAATATTTTGGATATAATTTTGTTATTATATCTCAAAGGCATTAAATGATTATTATTCCAGCACGTTTAGCATCAACTAGATTTCCTCAAAAAGTTTTAGCAGATATCGGTGGTTTGCCTATGGTTGTTAGAACGGCCAAAGCTGTTTCGCATATTGACAGAGTTGTAGTAGCTGCTGATGATGAAAAAATTATTACAATTTGTAAAGAATATGGTGTTGAAGCAATGCTCACCTCTACAACACATAAAAGCGGTACTGACAGGATTAGTGAATGTGCAAATATTCTTAATTTAGATGATGATGAAATTATTATTAATCTCCAAGCAGATGAACCATTTATAGAACCAGAAGTTGTAGAGTTACTAATAAAGAAACTTAAAAAACTTCAAGAAAAAAATGAACCTTTTATTATGGGAAGTTGTTATAACGCTATAAACGCTGATTCTGCAAAAGACCCAAATCTTGTAAAAGTTGTCTTAGATGAAAACAACAACGCAATATATTTCTCGCGTTCTCTTATTCCATACAACAGAAGTGGAAGAGCCAACTACTTTGGACATATTGGCATCTATGGATTCAGTAAAAAAAGTCTAAAAGAATTTTGTAATTTAGCAAACGCACCTATAGAAGACATTGAAGGATTAGAACAACTTCGTGCTATTTATCATCAAAAGAAGATAAGCATGTTAAAAGTCACGAGTACTGGATTTGGTATCGATACACCGGAAGATTTAGCTAGAGCTATTGAAATATTTTTATAGATAGAAGAAGAGTTATTAAATCTCCCCATGAGAGAGATTTAATATTTATAGATGAGGGTTAAATTAGATATTATCTCTAATACCTAAATCTGCTACTAATTGAATGTAAGCTACTTTATCTTTTCTTTTAAAGTACTTCATTAAACGACGACGTTGACCAACTAATTTAAGTAGACCTAGTCTAGAAGCGTGATCTTTTTTGAATATTTTTAAATGCTCTGTTAACTCTGCGATTCTTGTTGTTAAAAGTGCAATTTGAACTTCACTTGAACCTGTGTCAGTATCTGAGCGACCGAATTTTGTTACAATTTCTTGTTTTTTAGCCGAATCTAAAGCCATGATAGCCTCCTGATGGGTATAATAATCTAACGTTTACACATTATGCATAAAGTTGAAGCGAAATTATAACGAAACTATATTAAAAACGCATTAGACTAATTACATATTATGATTATTAGCATTTATCAAAGCCCAACTCATGCTCTTAATTTTAAACTTCAATCTAAAATTTAACTTCTTTAGATATAATCACTATAAATATTAAAATCTTATTTTAGAAAGTAAAAACATGTTAATAACTCGTGCAAGTGAATATGCGATTTTATCCCTTATTGTTTTATCAAAAACAGACACACCAATAGACAGTGAGACTCTCTCTAAGCAACTCTCTATTTCTAAAAGTTTCTTAGCAAAAATATTACAATCTCTTGCAAAAAGTGGCATCTTGAAATCATACAAAGGTGTTAACGGAGGGTTTACACTTTTAAAAAATCCAAAAGATATATACATGCTTGATGTTATGAGCTCTGTTGAAGGAAAAGCCCCAACTGTCTTTGATTGTTCTCCATCCAAGCAAGATTGTCCAAGTGATAGAGCTGAGCTTTGTTCAATATGGCCATTTTTAAACAAATTACAAGGCAAAATAGATAACTTTTTAGCCGACTTATCTCTTGATGATATATTAGAGTAATATATTGGCAAGAAAACTTACTACAAGAGAGCAGATTGGTACAACATTAAACTTTCTTCTTGGACAAAAAGATTTAAGTGTTGTTGTTTTTGTAATGGCTATTTTAGCTATTATCATTGTTCCTCTACCATCTGCAGTGCTCGATGTTTTACTAACAATCTCGATGGCTTTGGCTGTTTTAATTTTACTAATATCTCTTTATGTACCAAAACCAACAGACTTAACCACCTTTCCAACACTGATACTTATTTTAACACTATTTAGACTTTCTCTAAACATTGCGACTACAAGGATGATTTTAAGTCATGGTCACGAAGGAAATGGTGCTGTAAGTAGTATTATTACTAGCTTTGGTGATTTTGTTGTAGGTGGTAACTTCGTTATCGGTATCATTGTTTTTTCCATCCTAGTTCTTATTAACTTTATGGTTATAACAAAAGGTTCAACAAGGGTTGCAGAAGTTGCAGCTCGTTTTACACTTGACTCAATGCCAGGTAAACAAATGGCAGTAGATGCTGACCTTAATGCAGGACTAATAGATGATGCAGAAGCAAAACAACGTCGTGCAGAAATTCTTCAAGATGCAAACTTTTATGGAGCCATGGATGGTTCGTCTAAGTTCGTAAAAGGTGATGCAGTTGCTGGTATTGTTATTACTCTTATTAACATTATCGGTGGATTTCTTATAGGTGTATTTCAGCAAGATATGTCTGTCTCAGACAGTGCTTCTACTTTTACACTTTTAACAATTGGTGATGGTCTAGTTGGACAGATTCCTGCTCTTATTATCTCAACTGCAACTGGTATTATGATTACTCGTTCTTCTGGCGACGGAGACAACTTTGCCGAGGGTACTATAAATCAAATGATGGGTAATGCAAAAATTATGATGATAGTTGGTTTTATCATGATTTTGTTTGCTCTAGTACCAGGTCTTCCTACAGCATCTATGGGCTTTGTAGGAATAATATTTGCCCTATTGGGTTGGTCTGTTTATAAGTATGAAAAAGGTGAGCTGACTATACTCGATGTAGATCACATCTTATCCCCTAAAGCAAGACAAGAGCAAGAAAAAGAAAAAGCTGCTGGTAAGCCTGAGAAAACAAATGAAGAAATAGCGAAAGAAGAAGAGATAGCTCTTGAAGATATATTAAAAGTAGAGATGCTAGAACTTACTCTCGGCTATCAGCTTATTCGTCTTGCAGATAAATCTCAAGGCGGAGACTTACTAGAGCGTATACGATCAATGAGACGAAAAATAGCATCCGACTTTGGTTTTCTAATGCCCCAAGTTCGAATCCGTGACAACTTGCATCTAGCACCAGAGCAGTATCAAATTTTGCTAAAAGGAATTTCTATTGGAGAAGGTACTATCGTGCCAGAGAAATTTCTTGCTATGGATAGTGGGATGGCTACAGGAGAGATAAAGGGGGAAGCTACAAAAGAACCTGCTTTTGGTCTAGATGCTATCTGGATTTTACCAGAGCAAAAGGAAGATGCAATAATTAACGGGTATACTGTTGTTGATCCAGCTACTGTTATTTCTACCCATATGAGTGAATTAGTTAAAAGAAATGCAGAAGATTTACTTACTCGCCAAGAAGTTCAGACTCTAATAGAAAAAATAAAAGTAGACTTCCCTGTTATTGTGGATGATGTTTTAAAAGTAGCTTCTATTGGTCTTATTCAGCGAATATTTAAAGCACTTTTACATGAGAAGATTCCACTAAAAGATATGTTAACTATTTTAGAAACTATTGCAGATATAGCAGAATTTACTAAAAACGTAGACCTAATAACAGAACAGGTACGTTCTAAATTGTCTAGAATTATTACACAAATGTACTCAAGTGATGATGGAGTAATAAGACTCCTCACTTTTGACACTGCATCAGAACAACTTATGTTAGAAAAATCACAAGAGCAAGATGGGGTAAGAAACCTTTTACTTAGTGTAGGTGAGATAAATCAACTTATCCAAGCCACTAGTACAAAAGCACATGATCTGCTTCAAAAAGGTGTATCGCCTGTTGTTATTATTGTTGACCCACAACTTCGTCGCGGAGTAGCAGAAATCTTTGAGAGATTTTCTCTTGATGTCGTTACTTTATCACATGCAGAGATTGATTCAAGCGCAACTTTTGAAGTCATGGGTTCAATCTCAATAGAATAAAATTTAAGGAAAAAAATGAAAGAAAAAATAATTTACCACTTGTCACATATAGATTTAGACGGTTATAGCTGTCAATTAGTTATGAAATTTACACCATACACTATATTTAACTTCAATGCTAACTATGGAGCAGAAGTTAAACAAAAGCTTGATATGATTTTAGAAAAAATAAAAAAAAGTAAAGCTGCCGCTCTTATTTTAATAACTGACTTAAACCTAACTTTTGACGAGTCAAGATGGCTTAATAATGAAGTTAGCAAAATGAATGATAATCAAAAAGATGTAAAAATAACTCTGTTAGATCATCATGGTAGTGGAATAGATAGTGCAAAAAAATATGATTGGTATTTCCTTGATACAGAAAGATGTGCGACCAAGATAACTTATGACTATGCTCTTAAGCACTTTGAACTTGATGCGCCAGAGTGGATGAATAAGTTTGTAAATGTAGTAAATGCTGTTGATTTATGGAAACAAGAAGAAGTAGAAAATTTTGAGTATGGAAAAGTTTGTATGAGACTAGTAACAGAGACTAGAGAGCTAAACAAAGTTATGTTTGCTGATGTTGATAATAACTATAAAATCTCACTACTTCTTGAATCTACAAAATATATTAATGAAGAAAATGCTCACATAGTTTTAGATGAAAAAATTCACCTAATAAAAAAAGAATTTTTTAAAGAAGACAAAAATGATACTCTTGATAATTTAGCTACAAAATATATTGTAAAACTATTAGGTGAAGCAAGAAAAGAAAAGACTATTTACTATAAAGGTTACAGAGGATATTTAAGTTATGCTGTTGGAAATACCTCTATTGTAGGAAATGGTTTTTTACTTGCTTACCCAGAGTATGATTTCATCGTAGATGTAAGCTTTCGTGGAGCTATGAGTCTAAGAGCGAATAACCAAGTAAGTGTAGCTCAAATTTCAAAAGAATGGGCAAATGGTGGTGGACATCCAAATGCTGCTGGTGGAAGAATAATAGGATTTAAAGAACAATACCGTTACGATAAAGTAAAACAACAAATAGAACAACTCATCAATGATAAAGAAG
>JBLIEY010000131.1:0-7419 GCA_047633475.1 Sulfurimonas sp. | reverse complement strand
ACTCTATGTCCAGATGCTAGAAGTGTTTTAAAGTCTTTATATACTTTTATAAAAGGCTTGTTTTGTTGCCTTGATTTTATCTCTTGTAGTTTTTTTTCATCTTGAGATAAAAAACCGACAGTAGTGTCGGTTTGAGTTAGTGTGACTTTCACTTTTTAGCGAGAAAGTCTTGTAATGCATGAGATTCTGACCATGAACCATCACCCATTTCATCAAGGGCTAATATAAGAGCTCTTGCTGCACTAAGTGTTGTAAAGTAAGGTATATTTTTTCTAAGAACCTCTTGACGAATTACTACAGCATCTTTTTTAGATGTGTTGTTGTCTGAAGTATTAATTGCCATTGCAATCTCATCATTTTTCATACTATCTTCAATGTTTGGTCGACCTTCAGAGATTTTAAGAACAAGTTCACAAGGGATGCCAGCTTCTTCTATAATGAGCTGTGTTCCTTTAGTTGCTACAAGTTTAAAGCCATGTCTGTTAAGCCCAGAAGCTATCTCTGCAGCGTGTTGTTTATCTGTATCTACAAAAGACAAGAAACAAGTTCCTTGTGTAGGGATTTTATTACCTGCTGATAGTTGGGCTTTTGCAAAACTTACACCAAAGTTTGAACTGATTCCCATTACTTCACCAGTTGATTTCATCTCTGGAGAAAGAAGCAAGTCAGCACCATAAAGTTTATGAAAAGGAAAAACTGCCTCTTTAACAGAAACATGACCTTTAAGTTTTGGTTTAAGTAAACCATTAACCTCTTGAACTATGTCGTACTTATCATAATATTCTAGTGCACTTCTGAGCTTTTCACCAACCATAACTCGAGTAGCTACTTTTGCTAAAGGCATACCAGTAGCTTTAGAAACAAATGGAACAGTTCTAGATGCTCTTGGATTTACTTCGATTAGATATATTTCATCTCTAAAGATTGCATATTGAACATTCATAAGACCAATAACACCTAGACCAAGTGCTATAGTTTTAGTTTGCTGTTCTACTTTTTCTATCATTTCTTTTGAGAGGTTTACTGGAGGGAGTGAACATGCACTATCTCCTGAATGAATACCAGCTTCTTCGATATGTTGCATTACTGAACCAATATAAACCTCTTTACCATCACTAATAGCATCTACATCAAGCTCAATTGCTTGATCTAAAAACTTATCTATAAGTACAGGAGCTTCATTTGACACCGAAATAGCAAGAGCCATATATTCATTTAACTCTGCATGGCTATAAACGATTTTCATACCACGTCCGCCAAGAACGAAAGATGGGCGAACAAGAACAGGGAAACCAAGTTTCTCGGCTATCGGTCCAGCATCTTCTTTTTTGCGAGCTAAACCATTTGCCGGTTGTTTTAGGTTATATCTATTTACAAAATTAGAGAATTGTTCTCTATCCTCTGCAAGATCAATAACGGCTGAAGTAGTTCCAATGATTTTAGCACCAATTTTAGTAAGACCATCTGCAAGTTTAAGAGGGGTTTGTCCACCAAAGTGAACTATGATTCCATCTGGTTTCTCATTTTCTATAACTTCTCTAACGTGTTCAAAGTCAATTGGTTCAAAGTAAAGAACATCAGAAGTATCGTAGTCAGTAGAAACTGTTTCAGGATTACAGTTGTACATAATACACTCAATATCCATCTCCTTAAGAGCAAAAGCAGCATGAACACAACAATAGTCAAACTCAATCCCTTGTCCGATTCTATTTGGTCCACCACCAAGAATTAGAACTTTTTTCTTGTCACTAACTCTATTTTTAGCAGTTGGAGATGCTACTATATTTGTAGTTGAATAAAGGTACGGGGTAAGAGCTTCAAACTCAGCTGCACAAGTGTCAACTTCATTGAATTCTAAAGATACACCAAGCTCTTTTCTTTTTGCATATACTTCATTTTCACTAACGTTTTGGTTTGAGTTTGTAGCTATAAGTTGAGAGATTCTTTTATCTGAAAAACCATCAACTTTGATGCTTCTCATAAAGTCTGCATCAAAAAGTATTTTATCAGTGATAGTTGCTTCTGATTGAAGTAGTTCTTCTAGTTGGTAAAGGAACCATGGATCGATTTGACAAGTATCAAAAATATCTTCAACACTCATACCACGACGGAAACCCTCAGCTACATAAAGAATACGCTCAGCATTTGGACGACGAATTTCATGTTTAATAAACTCATCATCAGCATCTATAGGTTCTAAACCACATAGACCAGTTTCAAGTGAACAAAGAGCTTTTTGTAGGGACTCTTTAAATGTTCTACCAATCGCCATTACTTCACCAACAGACTTCATACTAGTACTAAGTGTGCTTTGTGCTTCTGGAAATTTTTCAAATGTAAAACGAGGAATTTTTGTAACAACATAGTCAATTACCGGCTCAAAAGATGCCGGAGTCCCTGTAATGTCATTTGTGATTTCATCAAGTGTATAACCAATAGCTAAAAGAGTTGCAACTTTTGCAATAGGATAACCTGTAGCCTTAGATGCTAGAGCAGAAGAACGAGATACACGAGGGTTCATTTCGATTACAATCATTCTGCCAGTTTTAGGACAAATTGAAAACTGAACATTAGATCCACCAGTATCAACACCGATTTCTCTTAGAATATCAAAAGAAGCATTACGCATTCTTTGGTACTCTTTATCAGTTAAAGTAAGTGCTGGAGCTACAGTTATACTATCACCAGTGTGAACACCCATTGGGTCAAAGTTTTCAATTGCACAAATGATGATACAGTTATCTTTTTTGTCACGAATAACTTCCATCTCATACTCTTTCCAACCAAGCATAGATTCCATAATTTCGATTTCACTTACTGGAGAAGCTGAGATGCCTTCTTCTGCAAGTTTTTTAAATTCTTCCATATTGTATGCTACACCTGAGCCACCACCGGCAAGTGTAAATGAAGCTCTAGAAATTACTGGGAAACCAATCTCTTTAACTGCTTCAATTGCTTCTTCAACACTATAAGCATTCTTACTTTTTGGTAAATCCATGCCAATTTTTATCATTGCTTCATTAAAAGCTGAACGGTCTTCACCTTTATGAATAGCTTCTGGAGTTGCACCCAAAAATTCAATTCCGTCTAACATGCCTTTTTCATACATACTTGTAGCTACATTAAGTGCAGTTTGACCACCCATAGTTGGAAGAACAGCGTCTACATTTTCTTTTTTTATAATATGTGCAATTACATCTTCTGTGATAGGTTCTATGTATGTTCTATCTGCAAATTCTGGGTCTGTCATAATAGTCGCAGGATTAGAGTTGATAAGAACTACGCGGTAGCCTTGCTCTTTTAGAGTTTTTACAGCTTGAGTTCCTGAGTAGTCAAATTCACAAGCTTGACCAATAATAATTGGGCCTGAACCTATAAGTAAAATAGTGTTAATGTCGGTGCGTTTTGGCATTTTTTACCTTCTGAAATATGTATAAAATAAATTTTTTTATTATAGGCAAAAAGCACTTAATATTTGATGAGTGCACTAGCTTCTTAATTTGTAGGAGTATAAATTTTCAAAGAAAATATGTACACCGGAAAATTAAAGTGAATGAAGCTATGTGTATGTAGTGTTAATTATGAAAAGTTTAGTGCTAGTACTTGAAAGTATATATAAAAGATAATAATCCAGAATAAATATAATCTTCATCGACGATAGGACTATCGGATGCTTCCTTGGAGATTTTAGCTACTTTTAGATTTATTAGTGCGGATAAATTTTTTGTAATAGGGTACTCTATGTAAGTCTGTGTAGCAATTTGAAATCCATCATTAGCAATATATGCTTTCCTTGAACCAAGTTCTTCTGACTTTTTAACGCCATAGTAGTAATCTAAAAAATTTGACGATTGATAGGTTAAGCTTAGGCTAGGATATATTGAAAAATAACCAAGTTTAAAATCATATCCAATATCTGTTTTTAGTATCCAGGAATCAGTCCCGTTTAACATGTCTGTTAAAGCCAAAACTTCTATGTATGCTTTATCTTTTTTTGCACTAAAAGCTAGGCCACCTTCCCATGTGTCTTTTCTTTCATCCATACCTTCTATGTCAGAAGACTCATAACCATTTACTCTAGGCTGTGCAGTTAGAGAAAAACCCCATGAATAATTTTCTTTTTTTTCACCAAGAAAATAAAGGCCTACTCTTGTCCATCTCACATAAGCAATACCATTATCAAAGAATATAACTGGACTAGGAGTAAGGATAGCGTCTACATCCGTATAAGGTTGAGTCTGTACATAAGCCCCAGCTCCTATTGTTATATTTTGTGTTTTGTCTTCGGCTTTAATAGCTGAAAAAATAAGTATCAGTATTAATAAGTATTTCATTTTACCTTCTTTATCATATGAAAATAGTTTGGATCATTTGACTTATAATAAGGCTTAATAAGTGCATTTTGATAACCTTGAGATTTTTTTACTGATACTACACGTCCAACTTTTAAACCATTGAAAAATATTTCATCAAGTCCAGAAGTTATGACTTCATCACCTATTTCAATTTTAAACCAAGCCGGGATAAATTTTACAACTAGATTTTCTGCATTGTTTCCATGGGCAATACCTGGAGCTCTTTTGTCACCAACGAATACAGCATATGAACTTTGTATGTCTTTATTTAATAGTCCTAAAGCTTTTCCATTTTGAGGAACAACAATACCAGCTACTAATTCATTATAAGTAAGACCATATATTTTAGTGTCATTATAATCTTTAGCATCTATCCAAACTCTATTTAGATTGCCAAATTTTTGATAAGAGATAGCTCTTACAAGCTCTACTTTTGGGTCTGCTGCTAGTTGGGATTTATTTGCTTTGAAAAGGTCGTTAAGCTCAGATGCCATCTGTTGCATAACTAGGTGATTATTTTCATATTTATGAAGTTTTTCTTTTAATTTGGAGATATAGTTTGCTTGAAATATATGTTCGTCAATCCTATCTTGAATAAATTCTGTGGAATTGTGATAGCCTGATTTGAAATAGTTAAGGCTTGAAATTAAGGGCCCTTGAATACTGTTTGTGTAGTATAATGCACCCACGAAGAGTGCAATAAAAATTGAAAAAAAGCCAAATAGCTCTTTATTCATTATCAAATAGTTCTTGAAGTAGGTCTATTTCTTCTAGTGCACGTCCAGTTCCACGAGCAACTGCAAGAAGTGGCTCATCTGCTACATAAACAGGAACTTTAACAATATCTGCTAAGTATTTATCTAGTTGACGAATAAGAGCTCCACCACCAGTTAAGATAATACCGTGATTAACAATATCTCCAGATAAATCAGGTGGCATTTGTTCAAGAACATCACGAAGTGCTTCAGCTATTTCTTTTAGTGGTTCTTTCATAGCTTCTCTTGCATCTTCGCTTGTTAACTCAACAGAACTTAAAAGACCTTCAACTTGGTCTCTACCATTAACAACCATGGTGATCTCTTCTGCTAGTGTAACAGCTGTACCGATATTGATTTTAATCTCTTCAGCAGTTCTCTCTCCGATTAGTAAGTTGTACTTTTTCTTTACATAATCAACTATACCTTTGTCAAGTTTATCTCCAGCTGTTCTTATTGATTTAGAAAGAACAAGTCCACCAAGTGAAACAACACCAATTTCAGTAGTTCCTCCACCAATATCAACAACTAAGTTTCCTTGAGGTTGTCGTATGTCAATTCCAGCACCTATAGCAGCTGCCATTGGTTCTTCTATAAGAAAAACTTCACGAGCACCAGCACTTAATGCTGACTCTCTAACTGCTTTTCTCTCAACTTGAGTTAGACCATACGGAACACATATTATAATTCTAGGACTAATAAGAGAACTTCTTCCGTGAGCTTTTTCAATGAACTTTCTAATCATTTTTTCTGTCATATCAAAGTCAGCGATAACACCATCTCTCATTGGACGGATAGCTTTAATGTTTCCTGGCGTTTTACCAACCATCTCTTTAGCTTCTCTACCAACTGCTAGAACTCTTTGATGACCATATCTCTCAGTCTTTACAGCAACAACAGATGGCTCATTAATAATTATCCCACGACCTTTTGCAATAACAATTGTATTTGCAGTTCCCAAGTCGATAGATAAGTCATTTGAAAAAAGTCCAATTAGTTTATTAAATATCATTTTTGTTTACCTTACGCTATATGTTTTGTTGATTTTTTTATATATACTGGGTTTTCATTGCCTTCAATCACATCTTTAGTAATTAAGACTTCATAACCAGCATATTCTGGAAGTTCATACATAATATCAATCATGTTTTCTTCTAATATGGCACGAAGACCACGAGCACCTGTTTTTCTTTTTATTGATTTAGTTGCAATAGCTTTTAGTGCATCTTCTTCAAAGTTAAGTTCAACATCATCAATTGAAAATAATTTTTTATATTGGTTAATTAAAGAGTTTTTAGGCTCAGTTAAGATTCGAACCATATCTTCTTCACTAATCTCATTTAACGAAGCAATAATTGGTAAGCGACCTACCAGTTCTGGAATAAGACCATATGATATTAAGTCATCAGGTTCAACCATATCGTAAGTCATTTTTTGTTCATCTTTGCTTTTCTTATCGTGACCAAAACCTAAAATATTATTACCTTGTTTTCTTTGTAGAATATCATTAAGACCATCAAATGCTCCACCACAAATAAACAATATATTTGTAGTATTAATAGTTGTGAACTCTTGGTTTGGATGTTTTCTTCCACCTTTTGGTGGGATGTTTACTTCAGCACCTTCTATGATTTTAAGAAGTGCCTGTTGAACACCTTCTCCTGAAACGTCTCTAGTAATAGAACGATTTTCACTCATGCGTGAAACTTTGTCTACTTCATCTATGAAAACAATCCCTTGTTGTGCTCGCTCAACATCTCCATCAGCGGCTTGTATAAGTTTAGTTAAAATATTTTCAACGTCTTCCCCAACATATCCAGCTTCTGTAAGACTAGTTGCATCTGCAATAGCAATAGGAACGTTTAAAACTCTAGCAATTGTTTGAGCCATAAGAGTTTTACCGCTTCCAGTTGGTCCTATAAGTAAAACATTTGATTTTGCTATTTCTGTATCATCATCAACGCTTTTTGTTTTAAAAATTCTTTTGTAATGGTTGTAAACAGCCACACTAAGAAGTTTTCTAGCACGTTCTTGACCGATAATATAATCACCTAAGAAATTATTTAATTCTTTTGGAGTCATAAGATTATTTACTGCTTCAAGAAGTTCATCTTTTTTTGTACTATCAACTTCTTTTTCATCACCAAACATAATTTTGTATGCTGAAATAACGCAGTTTTTACAGATATAAACTCCATTCCCAGCTATTAATGGGTTTTCTTCGCTCTCGCTTGCATCACAAAAACTACAATGTCTGTGTATCATAAGCTTTTCCTTTCAAATGGTATTCCTCTTTTTGTTTTTAAAAC
>JBLIEY010000130.1:0-7428 GCA_047633475.1 Sulfurimonas sp. | reverse complement strand
TATTATTTGAATTTAATTCTAAAACTATCTCAAAATCACTCATACTCAAAGAGAAAACATTGAGCTTACTATCAAAAGTAGTTTGCTCTTTTATCTTAGACTCTATTATAGGCTTAACGATTCCATTTCCTAAAGACGTAAATGCTAAAACATATACACTTACTACAACTGTTGCTAATATTGCGACTAACCATGCTAGATATTTCATAGTGAACTCCATAATCTAAATAATTATAATAATACTAAATTTACCTTTAAATTAGGGCTTAATCATACTTGACACTATAAGGCTCAACTTATCTAAGAAACAAAACTAAAGTGTTACTTGACATTGTTACACTCAATGTGTATAATGGTATTATCTTTTTAAAATAAGGAGTGATTTAATAATTATGTCAAAAGAAAAAAATGAAGAATTACAAGCTGAACCTCTAGAAAATGAAGAGGAAGAAAATGTCGAACTAAATGAAGAAGCACAAGCAGATGCTGTTGCAGTAGAAAATGAGTTCGACCTTCTTCAAGAAGAGTTATTAGCTCTAAAAGATAAGTATGCTAGAGTTCATGCTGATTTTGATAATATCAAAAAAAGACTAGAGAGAGAAAAGTATACAGCGGTTGAATACTCAAACGAGAAATTTGCCAAAGATATGATTCCAGTAATGGACGCTCTTCAAATGGCTCTTACTTCTACAGCGAGTGAAGGAAGTACTGAAGAACTTTTAGCAAAACTAAAAGAGGGAATTGAGTTAACAGCTAAACAGTTCACTACTTCTTTAGAAAAGCATGGGATAACGATGGTATCGCACGATGAGCCATTTGATCCAAATATTCACAATGCTGTACAAAGCGTTGATAGCGAGGATGTTGAGTCTGGGCAAATAGTTCAAACTTTTCAAACTGGATATAAATATAAAAATAGACCACTGCGTGAAGCAATGGTTATAGTAGCGAATTAGATACAAATAAATATGTAAGAGATGTAATAGCATCTAACTTTAGTCGCCACAGCGGCGCAAGCGGAGTAAAAGGGACTTGTTCCTTTTACGGACTAATAATGAAGCATATTACTTGCTTCATTTTATAAAATAAAATTAAGGAAATAATATGTCAAAAGTTATTGGAATAGATTTAGGAACAACAAATTCATGTGTAGCAGTTTATGAGGGTGGTGAAGCGAAAGTTATACCTAACGCAGAAGGTAAAAATACTACTCCTTCAGTTGTTGCATTTACAGATAAAGGTGCTGTTTTAGTAGGTGATCCTGCAAAACGTCAAGCAATAACAAACCCTGAAAAAACAATCTCTTCAATTAAGAGAATCATGGGTCTTATGATGAACGAAGATAATGCTAAAGAGGCACATGATAAAGTTACGTACAACATTGTAGATAAAGATGGCTCAGCTGCAGTTGATGTTGCTGGTAAAGTTTATACTCCTCAAGAAATTTCTGCAAAAATTCTTACTAAACTTAAAGAAGATGCAGAAGCTTATATCGGAAGTAAAGTTACAGATGCTGTTATTACTGTTCCTGCTTATTTTAATGATGCACAAAGAAAAGCAACTAAAGATGCGGGAACAATTGCAGGTTTAAATGTTTTAAGAATTATCAATGAGCCAACTGCCTCTGCACTTGCTTATGGTTTAGAAAGTAAAGCTGAAGAAAACGTAATTGTTTATGACCTTGGTGGTGGTACATTTGACGTTACTGTTTTAGAAATCTCTGATGGTACTTTTGAAGTTCTTTCAACTGATGGTAATGCATTCTTAGGTGGTGATGACTTTGACAATAAAATTGTTGATTTCTTAAGTGGTGAGTTTAAAAACTCTCATGGTATCGAACTTAAAAACGATAAAATGGCTCTTCAACGTCTTAAAGATGCTGCAGAAAATGCTAAAAAAGAACTTTCAAGTTCAACTGAAACTGAAATTAACTTACCATTTATCACTATGACTGAAGCTGGGCCACAACACCTTGTTATCAAACTTACTCGTGCTAAATTTGAGGGAATGATTTCAGATCTTATTGCTGAGACTATAGACCATATTAAAGTAGCTATGAAAGAAGCAGATTTAAGTAATGATCAGATTAAAGAAATCATTATGGTTGGTGGTTCAACTCGTGTTCCAGCTGCACAAGAAGCTGTATCTAAATACTTTGGTGGTAAAGCTCTAAATAAAAGTGTAAACCCTGATGAAGTTGTTGCTCTTGGTGCAGCTATTCAAGGTGGTGTTTTACGTGGAGATGTTAAAGATGTACTTCTTCTTGATGTTACACCATTATCACTTGGTATTGAAACTCTAGGTGGAGTTATGACTAAGATTATTGAAAAAGGAACTACAATTCCTGTAAAAAAATCTCAAGTTTTCTCAACTGCAGAAGACAATCAACCAGCAGTTTCAATTTCTGTAGGTCAAGGTGAAAGAGAATTTGCTAAAGATAATAAATCATTAGGTTTATTTGAGCTTGGTGATATTCCAGCAGCACCACGTGGTGTACCTCAAATCGAAGTTACATTTGATATTGATGCTAATGGTATCCTAACAGTTAGTTCAACTGACAAAGGTACTGGTAAGTCTCAGTCAATCACAATCTCTGGATCATCTGGATTAAGTGAAGAAGAAATCAACAAAATGGTTCAAGATGCAGAAGAAAATAAAGCTGCTGATGAAGAAAGAAAAGGAATGGTTGATTTAAGAAACCAAGCTGATGCACTAATTGCTCAAACTGAAAAATCTTTAACTGAGATAGGTGATAAAATCGACGCTGAAGAAAAAGCAAAAATCGAAACTGCAGCTGCTGACTTAAAAGAAGTTATCAAAGATGAGTCTGCTACTAAAGAGCAAATTGAAGAAAAAGTAAAAGTTCTTACAGAAGCTAGTCACAAAATGGCTGAGCAAATGTATAAAGACAAAGAACAAGGTGGTGAGCAAGCTGGTGAAGCTGACCAAAAGAAAAAGAAAAATGACGAAGACGTCATAGATGCTGAGATAGAATAAGTTTCATATCTCTTTGTAGGCTATTATTTACATAGCCTACACCTCATTTATCTAGAACTCACTTTAGCTCTTTTTACTATACTACGTTAAAATAACAAAATCATTATAAGAAGACTAATCTATGAAAAACAAAATCATTAAATATACTAAAGAAATAATTCTTTTTTTTATCTTCATTACAATTTCAATGAATGTTATAAGCTTCTACAAAAGTAGTGATTTAAACAAAGAAGAGCTCAAAAATATCAATGTAACATTACTAGACTCTAAAAACTATAAATATCCAAATGACAAACCTATACTTATACATTTTTGGGCTACTTGGTGTCCGATTTGCAAACTCGAAGCATCAAATATACAAACTATTTCACAGAACTTTGAAGTACTTAGTATCGCTATAAACTCAGGAAGTAATAGTAATATAAAAAAATACATGAGTGATAATGGACTTAATTATAAAGTTTTGAATGATGAAAGTGGTGTTTTTTCCAAAGAATTCAACATAGAAGTTTATCCAACAACTTTCATATATGATAAAAACAAAAAGTTAGTTTTTAGTGAAGTTGGGTTTACAAGTACTTTTGGTTTATGGCTTAGAATGTTGTGGGCTAGTTTATAACTTTCAGTATCCAAGAAATTTAACTTGGATACAAGAGAGAAAGTATTTTGTTATTTTTTTACTTCGTCTTGTGAATCTTCTTCCTCTTCCATAAACTCTTCTGGATCTGCTAAACAATCCATACCATCTGAATAAGATTTCACATGAGCACCATGGTTGTAAGTTAATTCACCACCCATCTTACCTTGATACATAATCCCAGCAGAGATGATAGCGACTAAAACTATAGCAAATACTTCTACTTTAAAAGATTTTGTTTTACAACCATAAAACTTAATAAGGGCTACTACACCCATAGCAATAGCCAAGTAAAGTCCCAGTTGTTTATGCTGTTTCAACAACTCTTGACCTTCTCCTGAGATAAGCATATAAACTTCTCCGCCATCATTCTTACCTGTAAAAAAAGCAATGATTACAAAGATGGCTGCAAAGACCATAAAACGAGAAGTTAGTTTAGACATAAGTTCACTTGGTTTAAATACATAAGCTAAACCTAGGACTAAAGAGAGGATTGGAAGTACTACTGCAAAATGAGCTACTGCTGGATGTAACATGTAAAATATCCTTGTTATAAATTTATATGGATATTTTACACTTTATATTATTGTTCATACTTATGAAATAAAATTACTTACTAAGTCTAACTCGAACAGACTGCTCATGTGCAGTTAAACCTTCAGTGTTTGCAATCAATGCACAAGCTTCACCTATTTCATTGATAGCTTTACTAGAAAAAGAAATGATAGACGTCTTCTTCATAAAGTTTTCAACTCCAAGAGGAGAGTAAAACTTAGCTGTTCCACCTGTTGGAAGTGTGTGGTTAGGCCCAGCTACATAATCACCAATAGCTTCTGGAGTATTATGACCCAAGAAAATAGCACCAGCATGCTTGATAAATGGTAGATATTCAAAAGCATTATCTGTCGCAACCTCTAGATGCTCTGGAGCGATTTCATTCATAAGTTTTAAAGCTTCATCCATATCAGATGTAACTATTATAGCTCCACGCTCATCTATAGACTTTCTTGCTATCTCTTCACGTGGTAGTTTTTTCAGCCAATTTTCTATTTCAATTTTAACCGCATCTGCTAACTTTTGTGATGGAGTTATTAGGATAGAACTAGCCATCTCGTCATGTTCAGCTTGACTTAACATATCTATTGCCAAGTGATTAGCATTTGCACTGTCATCCGCAAGTATACCTATCTCACTAGGTCCTGCTATCATATCAATATTTACATCACCAAAAACCATCTTTTTAGCAGTAGCTACAAATATATTACCAGGTCCTGTAATAACATCAACCTTCGGAATACTTTGGGTTCCATAGGCCATAGCAGCTATCGCACTAGCTCCACCAACTTTGTAAACTTCACTTACACCACAAAGATGACAAGCAGCTAGCAAAAGCTCATTTGGTTCATTATCAGGTGTTGGAGTACATATTACTATGTTCTCAACTCCTGCAACCTGTGCGGGAATAACATTCATTAAAAGTGAAGATGGATATGCTGCTTTACCACCAGGGATGTAAAGACCTGCACTATCTACGGCAGTAACTTTTTGACCTAAAATTGTTCCATTTTCTTCTGTATCAAACCAAGATCTCGGTTTTTGTTTTTCATGGTAAACCTTGATTCTATCATATGCTAAATGCAAAGCACTTTTTAACTTTGCATCTAAGTTATCATAAGCTTTACTCATAGACTCAGTTGAGATTTTAAGATCTTCATCATTAACAGGAGTCCAGTTATCAAACTTAGCTATATGCTGTTTTAAAGCAATATTTTTATCTGTTTTTATCTCATTTATAATATTTCCGACAATAGCACTTACTTGTGCAATGTCCATTTTTCCTCTTTGCAAAAGTTCATTAAAACTCTCTGTAAAATCAGGTTTTTTTGTATTAGTAAATATCATTATTTTTTTTCACTTTTTTTAGAACTTTTAAACTCTTTTTTTACTACTGTAAGTGCAGTTAAAAAACTTTCTGTATCAACGGCACCTTTTATCGGTTGAAACATTACATCACCACTTGGTTGTAAAAACCATATTGCTGGTGTAACACCTATTAGAAGTTCTCTTGGAATAAAATCTTTTTCATCACTGTAAGCAATAACAGAAACAAAATTTTTGTTTAAGTCTTCTATTACTTTTTCATCTTTTAAAGCAGTTTTTTTAAATACGTCACAGTAGTAACAAGTATGACTTGATACAATTACAAGCAAAGGTCTATCTAATTTTATAGCCTCATCCATAGCAGTTTCGAAATTTTTAGCTAACTTTACCTCAGAAGCCATTATTGATGTAGCAACTAAAAGTGCTACGAATATTAATATTTTACGCATGTTTTTTTACCTTTTTAAGAAGTTCTTTTGAGCACTCTAAAGCGCTTTTTTTAGTAACATTTATAACTATATCTGCCATAGCAAGATATTCTGGACGGCGTACGTCATAAAGTGCTTTAGCTTTTTTCAAATCAGCGAGCAATGGCCTTTTTTTCAGTTTTCTAGCTGCATTTGGATGTTTCTTTATTCTTTTAATGATTTTATCAAACGGTGAGTCTAAAAGAACAACTGTTCCAATCTTTTTAAGATTTTTTTGCTTGTAAAAGCCTCCCCCTGTTGAGATAAGAGTATTTTCTACACTTGACTCAAGCCACGAAGCTACATCTTTTTCAAGCTTTCTAAAATAATCTTCACCATCATCTTCGAAAATCTTTTTAACTTTTTTATTTTCCATACTCTCAATTAAATCATCAGTATCTATGGTCATATAATCAGAGTGTTTAATAACTTCCCTGGCTACACTACCCTTTCCTACTCCCATAAATCCTATCAATATAATATTTTTCATAATTATCCTAAATTGTTTTAAAAGCACTCATATCAAAATCTGGTTTAGTCTTTTTAACTCTTGTATAAATCAGCATTTTTACGATTAAATTGTATTGTAAGATTAGCATACTTAAAATAAAAATAAGCGCAGAAATCTGTAGTAACATTGGAATGTAAAATGAGACAACAAAACCAACTAAAGATACTACAAAAAGTATAAACTGAACTTTTGCCAAGTTTTTGTTTATCATCTCATTTATAGTCGGGATAGTCATATATCCCATAGCATTCAAGTGAAACCAAACAAGAAATGGAATTATTTTATATAGCATTCCCATCATAATAGAAAGGATAAACCCACCTCCGAGTAAGATTGCTACTATAACTACGTATTCATTTTCAAAATACTCATCTATCATCCACAGAGAAGAGCCCAATACTAACGATATACTTGACAATCTCCAGTACCAGATAGTAACATCACTTATCGGACGGCGTCTATTGTTTAGTTTTATCCATATTGTTGTAGCAAATGCAAAGAAAAAAACTGTTATCCAAAGCTTCCCAATTATAGTTAGTGATTCAAGATAAATACTAGTAATTAACCAAAGCAGAAGCCCAATACTAATAAGTAAAACTACCCTTTTTGTAAAAAAATCTTTGAATCTAGGGGCTACATAAAACATTGGAAGAACCTGAAAAGAGACACCTATAATCAAAATTCCACAAAACCCAAATATTCCCCATACACTATGAATATTAGCAATCATCATTCTATATAGTGCATAATCATTGTCTATATATGTATAAAGTAAAAATAGGCCCATTAGAACTGTTAATAATGCAAATACAAGACTCACACTCATTGCTTTTACAGTTGGGTTAAAATTATTAACTTTTAAAATTGCTAAACCTATGACCGTCATCATCATAGTAAAACCAAGTCCAATAGATACTAAAGCGACTGTATTAATA
>JBLIEY010000129.1:0-7458 GCA_047633475.1 Sulfurimonas sp. | reverse complement strand
GGACTTCACTATTAGCATCTTATGATATGTGTAATTGAACTAATATAATTTTTAAGAAAACTAGTAAATATTTTCGAATTTTTAGCATATGTTTTCTTATTAAAAGAATCTTTACCATCGATTAGATATAATCCCTCTTTAAAACCAAAAATTAAATTTTTAGGATTCATCAGTGAACCAACAACTAGAAAATATTGAAAAACAATTAGCTGACCATAAGTTATCTGAGCAAGATTACACTCATATTAAAGAGATTTTAAAGCGTGAACCAAACTTAGTAGAGTTAGGTATTTTCTCAGCTATGTGGAGTGAACATTGTAGTTACAAATCATCTAAGATTCACTTGAATGGTTTTCCAACTAAAGCTCCATGGGTTATTCAAGGTCCTGGTGAAAATGCTGGTGTTATTGACATTGGTGGTGGATATGCAGCTGTATTTAAGATGGAATCACATAATCATCCAAGTTTTATTGAACCATATCAAGGTGCTGCTACTGGTGTAGGTGGAATTATGCGTGATGTATTTACTATGGGTGCTCGTCCTGTTGCAAACTTAAACGCACTTAGATTTGGTAATATTTTAAATGATGATAAAACTTCTGCTCACCAACGTTATTTGGTACGTGGTGTAACTGAGGGAATCGGTGGTTATGGAAACTGTATGGGTGTTCCAACTATTGGTGGTGAAACAAGTTTTGATGAGTGTTACAACGGAAACATACTTGTAAATGCTTTTACTCTTGGTATTGCAAAATCTGATGAAATTTTTTATGGTAAAGCCGAAGGTACTGGAAATCCGGTAATGTATGTTGGTGCTAAAACTGGTCGTGATGGTCTTGGTGGAGCAGTAATGTCATCTGATAGTTTTACAGAAGAGTCAAAATCTCTTCGTCCAACTGTTCAAGTTGGTGACCCTTTTACTGAAAAGCTTTTACTAGAAGCTTGTTTAGAACTTTTTAAAACTGATCATGTTATTGGTATCCAAGATATGGGTGCAGCTGGTCTTACTTCTTCTGCATTTGAAATGGCAGGTCGTTCAGGGTCTGGAATGATTATGCATCTAGATCAAGTTCCTGCTCGTGAAGAAAATATGACTCCTTATGACTTTATGCTTTCAGAATCTCAAGAGCGTATGCTTTTATGTGCTAAAAAAGGCTCAGAGCAAGCGATTATAGATATTTTTGAAAAATGGGACTTAGATGCTGCTGTAGTTGGTGAAGTTACAGAGACTGGAAATATGGAACTATTTTGGCATGGTGAGAAATGTGCTGAAGTTCCAGTAGACCCAGTTAGTGAAGAAGCTCCTATCTTAAATCGTCCTATGTCTAAGCCTGCATATTTAAAAGACTTAGCAAGTGTAACAATAGATGATTTTGACAAAGTTTCAAATCAAGAAGCATTTGAGACTTTAACTAAGTCTATGGAAGTTGTTGACAAATCATGGATTTATACTCAGTATGATTCAATGGTACAAACTAACACTATTAAAAATGGCGGTATGTTAGATGCATCTGTTATTCGTGTAAAAGAAAATGGTAAAGCTCTTGCAATGAGTGCTGATTGTAATGTTCGCTACTGTTATATCGATCCTAAAGCCGGTGGAGCTGCTGCAGTTATAGAAGCTGGTAGAAATGTTGCAATGAGTGGTGCTAGACCTTTAGCAATCACAGACTGTCTTAACTATGGTAACCCTGAAAACCCAGAAGTTATGTGGCAATTTGCAGAAGGTTGTTTAGGAATTAAAGAAGCTTGTTTAGAACTTACTACTCCTGTTATCGGTGGAAATGTTTCTCTTTATAATGAAACAAATGGTGTGTCTGTTTTCCCAACTCCATCAATTGCTACTGTTGGTGTAAATGATGATCAAAATAATGTTCTTATGTCATCTTTTCAAAATGCTGGAAATGCACTTTACTTAGTTGGTGAATCAAAATCAGAATTTGGTGGCTCTCTTTATATGAAAGAAATTTGTCATACAGTTGCCGGAGTTATTCCTGAGATTAACTATAAAAATGAGCTTGCTCTTTGGGACCTAGTTATTGAAGGTAATAAAAAACACTTACTAGAATGTGCTAAAGATGCAAGTTCTGGTGGTGTTGCAATAGCACTTGCTAAAATGGTTGCTACTTCAGGTTTGGGTTGTGATGTTGAGATGAGTGTTGAAGATGAAAGAGATGTCTTTGCTGAGTCAATGTCAAGAGCTATAATCGAAGTTAAACCTGAAAATTGTGCTGCGTTTGAGGCAATGCTTGATGAGTCAATGGCAGTGGAGAAAATCGGAACTGTTGGTGGTGAAGAAATCAAAGTAAATGATATAAGTATGAGTATGAAAAAGTTACAAGATAACTATTTCAACACATTTAAAAGAGTTGTAGAAAGAGATTTATAAACTCTTTCTACAACAAAACAATGTTTATTTAATATGTTGTTTTTGTAGGTGTGGTGCTTGATGGATAAAATGGATTAGGTTGTGAACTAGTATCCATGCTTTTATTAAATGAACGTCCTTCTAAAATTTCTTTATGATTTTTTACATAATCAGACATTTTTAGATTTATCATTAAATAAGCTTCTCCACTTGTGCCAATTGCTTCATATAAGGCATTGTTTGTTCTAAGAAGACCTTTTTTATTGTGCCAACTATCAGCAGATAAAAAATATTTATCGATGTTATCTTGAACTGAATTTTTAAATGTTAATTTATAGTTTTCATCTTCAAATCTTACTTGGATAGTATTTTTTTCAAGCTTCACAAGAGTACATAGTGTTAGAGCTTTTATTACAACTTCATCAGAATTGATGTCATTCTTAATAATCAACGCTCCTTCTGCTATTTTAGAATCAAGCTTTTTTGACTTTTTCTTTAAAATAATATCATTAGATATATAAAATTGTAAACCAAGCAAATCTGATTCATCCAGATTATACTGACTAATCATTTCTGACATAAATGGGAAATAATTGATCTTTTCTTTTACTACAGGAACATATACTATAGGTTTTGGTTCTTGAACTTTTTTTGCACAACCTGTAAATAAACCTACACATAATGCAAATATTAAAATCTTTTTCATACAAAATAACCTTTATTAAAATTTATAGTAAACCTATCTTTCTTTAATTTGAACATTATGATTTTTCATTGGAGCTTTCTTATCAGCAAACCAAGAACTATTATTTGATAATTTATCAATGCTTCTTAAAACTTTTTTTGGAACAAATACTTGTGCAGTTGATAGTACTATACTTGTTTTAATATCAATTATTCTACAGTTTATAGCCATTCCATCTCTATATTTAGTATATGTTCCAGAAAGTGCATAAACTATATTTCTTTGATTTTTTAAGTCTTTTATCGCTCTTGAAAAAACATAATCACCATTACTGTCAATCTCTATTTGGCTCATAGCCTTATAATCAACAACCTTATATCCTCTAACATGCATCTCATGAATTAAGTTTTCGCTGATTCTTTTTGAAACTGGACAAGTCTTCTTAAAATTGTTCATATCTACTATTGACATAATAGCAATAGGAGTGTTTTTAACATCCTGAAAATCTTTATTTTGACTTAATTGTTCAGCAATAGAGCTTGATAGTCTATTCATATATCCAGCAACATTAACATTACCAGATCTATCGTTATAGTTTTGAACATTGTTTCGATATTGAAAATCACCTGCACATATTGATGATACTAAGATACTCGATACGATTAGTGCACTTGAAAATAACTTTTTCATTAATTAGTCCCTTGTACTTTATTAGTTCTAACCGTTACAGGGAAAGATACATATTTTGAATCATAGTGAACTGAATAGTTAACAGTTTCTACTTGAATGAAATTGCTATCTGCTTGCGTTTGCTGATTCTCATCTTGATACTCAGATAAATCTTCATCAGTCATAATTCTTAGCTGCGAATCATTAATCTTGTCATTAATAGTATTAGCTTGTAATATACTAGTTATAAATAGCATAACAAGAAGTATGTTTTTTAATTTAAACATTTACTTTCCTTAAATTTAATTGTAATTAATATCGACATTATTTGAAAAATATTTAGAGTAAATGCACATATATATTTTAAAGCTCATCAGCATCTCAGACTTAGGATGTTAATGATATTGTTTTACCATTACCTAAACTCAATTTAGATAAAATTCCGTAATTATTTTTGAGCCAAGGGTTTTTGATGAAAAGAGCATTAGTTAGTGTTAGCGATAAAGCAGGTGTAGTAGAGTTTTGTACTTCTCTAGTAAAGAACGGTTATGAGATTATCTCAACAGGTGGTACTTATAAAAAGTTAGTTGAAGCAGGTATAAAAGCTATAGAGATTGATGAAGTAACAAAATTTCCTGAGTGTTTTGAAGGTCGTGTGAAAACTCTTAACCCTTATGTCCATGGTGGTATTTTACATCGTCGTGATAAGCAATCACATCTTGATCAGGCTAAAGATTTAGGCGTCCAGGCGATTGACTTAGTATGTGTGAACCTTTACCCTTTTAAAGAAACTATTGAGAGAACTGATGACTTTGATGACATTATAGAAAATATTGACATTGGAGGACCAGCAATGGTTCGTTCAGCTGCAAAAAACTTTGATGCTGTAATTATTGTTACTGATGTTGTTGATTATGATGTAGTAATAGATGCTATAGAGAATGAAAAAAATACAAAAGAGTTCCGTCGTGGATTTATGATAAAAGCATATGAGCATACAGCAGCTTATGATTCCATGATTGCAAACTATATGAACAAACGTTTTAATGAAGGTTTTGGTGAAAAGCAGTTTATAGTTGGAACTAAAGTTATGGATACTCGTTATGGTGAAAACCCACACCAAAAAGGTGCATTGTATGAATTTGATAAGCACTTCTCAAATAATTTCAAAACACTAAAAGGTGAAGCTAGTTTTAACAACTTAAATGACCTTAATGGTGCAGTGAAAATTGCAGCAGGTTTTGGAGAAGAAAATGCAGTATGTATCTCTAAACATGGTAACCCTTGTGGATTTGCTATTAAAGATACACTTTTAGAAGCATATGTAGAAGCTCTAAAATGTGACCCTGTATCTGCCTTTGGTGGTGTTGTTGCAGTAAACGGTACAGTTGACAAAGAAATGGCACAAAAGATGAATGAGATATTCTTAGAAGTTGTAATCGCTGGTCGTATAACTCTTGAAGCTCAAGAAGTGTTTGCTAAGAAAAAACGTATTAAACTTTTTGAAATGGGTGCAGATAAGTTAATTTTAGCCAATGATAAAATAGATTTCAAACATGTAGATGGTGGATTTGTTTATCAAGATGCTGATATGGTTGGAGCTGATGAAGTTAAAAATGCTAAATTAGTATCTAAAAATGCAGCCTCAGCTCAAGATATGAAAGATATGGAGATAGCATATAAAGTGGCTTCTCTTACAAAATCTAACTGTGTAGTATATGTTAAAAATTCAGCAATGGTAGCTGTTGGTATGGGAATGACATCACGCGTAGATGCTGCTCAATGTGCACTTCGAAAAGCAAAAGATATGGGTATTGATGTAACTGGTGCAGCTCTTGCATCTGAAGCATTTTTTCCATTCCGTGATTCTATAGATGCAGCGGCTGCAGCAGGTATTAAAAATATTGTTGAACCTGGTGGAAGTATTCGTGACAATGAAATCATAGATGCGGCAAACGAATTTGGAATGAGCTTGTATTTTTCAGAAATTCGCCACTTTTTACATTAAAATTAAAATAGCAATGCACTTTCCGCGTTGCTACGCTCGTCATGCACAATAGTGCACTTCCTTACTAGGCGCCTTGAAATTACATTACTCTTTTCATTTTAATACATTCAATCTTCACTACATTTCTAATAGAAAAATAAGTTGTTGATTTTACTAAAGTAGCGAATGAAAGTTGTGCTTAGCCAAACCCCTGCAGTGGAAGGGTCAAAATCTTTGATTTTGGGGACCCTCCATGAAGCCGTTTGGCGAGCATAACTTTTATGAGCGGAACCTTGATTGACATCCACTCAACTCTTGTGATATAATTCGACTTAATAATTAACTATTAAAATATATAAATTTTAGGACAAAAAACAATGGCTAAATCGTTATATGAGACTCTTGAGATTACAGATAGTGCAAATGAGAGTGAGATTAAAAAAGCGTACAGAAAATTAGCGAGACAGTATCACCCTGATGTAAACAAAGATAAGGGTGCCGAAGATAAATTTAAAGAGATAAACTCTGCATATGAAATACTAAGTAATAAAGAGAAAAAACAGCAGTATGACATGCATGGAGATAGTATGTTCGGTGGACAAAACTTTCATGACTTCTCGCGTTCACATAGAAGTAGCGGAGGCGGAAATAGTGATTTAGATGATATCCTCCGCCAAATGTTTTCTGGTGGTGCTGGTGGTTTTAGTGGTGGAGGAAATCCATTTGGTGGAGGAGGCTTTGGCGGTCAACAACAGCAACCAAACCTGGATATTGAAACTAGTGTTACTATTCCATTTAGTGTTTCTATTCTTGGTGGTTCACACTCAGTTTCAGTAAATGGTGAAAGATTTGACATAAAGATTCCTGCTGGAGTTAAAAGCGGTGAGAAGATGCGTGTAAAAGGAAAAGGCCATGCTCAATCTGGGCGTGCTGGAGACTTATTTTTAAAAATAACTGTTGCGCCTAATCCTGAATATATTAGAGAAGATGATGACTTGATTAAGACTTTTGATGTTCCACTATTTGCAGCACTCTTTGGGGATAAAATAGCTATAAAAACTTTGGAAAAAGAGATAAAGCTAAAAATTCCAAGTAACACTAAAAATGGACAAAGATTTCGCGTTAAAGAGATGGGTGCAATGAACCGTAAAACAAAGGTTCGTGGAAATTTATATCTAGAAGCAAATATAGTTTTACCTAAGATTGATGATTTAGACGAAGATTTAGCTGAAATGATGAAAGAAAAACTACCACAACAGTAGTAAAAAAACAAGGGAACAACTATGATACACCCATATGATGAACCAGTATATCTTATAAGTATTGTTGCAAAAATTTTAGATATTCATCCTCAAACTCTTAGACAGTATGAACGTGAAAATCTTATATGTCCTTCTCGCTCAAATGGACGTATCAGATTATATTCGCAAAGAGATATAGACAGAATTAAACTTATACTTAGACTTACTCGTGAGCTTGGCGTAAACTTGGCTGGGGTGGATATAATTTTAAGACTTAAAGAAAACGTGGATGATATGGAAACTGAGATAGCAGAACTTCGTTATCAAGTTTCTCGTGCTCAAAATACTCATTCAGTATCACCAGACAAGGCCTTAGTGACAAAGAAAAGCATCTACGAGATGATTATATTTGAAGAATTAAAATAATTTTTTTTTATGATTCTTTTAATCTTTTAACGTTTGCTCCAACACCTTCTAGCTTCCTTTCTAAGGCATCATATCCACGATC
>JBLIEY010000128.1:0-7467 GCA_047633475.1 Sulfurimonas sp. | reverse complement strand
CCTCCACCACTTACCACCATTTTTGTTTACTTCAAGGTACATGCCACCACCATCAGACAAAGTATATGTTTTATCTTTAGCTTTTGCATTTTTAATTTGAGTTTCTGTTAAGGGCTTTACGGTTCTTGCCATTGTACAACTCCTGTTAATTTAACAAAAATATACAAGACTGTACTTAAAGTTGTACTTAAAAGTACGGATTTATATGTACAACTATGGACTTGTACGGACAAGTAAGTTTTAAAAACTTCGTATTTTAGGGGTTTGTTATGAGTAAAAGGAATGATTAATGGTGGAGCTGTGGAGAATCGAACTCCAGTCCGAAACCACGCTACTCCTAACGTCTACATGCTTAGAAAAGTTGTTAAAGTTTAATCTTGCTTCACACAACTTGCAAAGCTACACAAGACGAGCCTCGGGATTCATTTTAAGCTGAGACAGACTTAAAATATATCTACATAAGGGTTATACTTCGAATCCTATTTATCTAGAGTCCATAGGTGAAGCAGCCCGTCCTCTAAGAGGGGGTAAAACTTATGCTACTGCGTAAGCTGGGCGGTAATTTGTATTGTTTGCATTTAAGCAAGTTGAGCCGCGTAACGGAAATGCTCAGTCCGACATGCAGTTAAAAGCTACTTGATCCCGTCGAAACCAGGTCAGCCCCATACTCGAAATTATATCAAAATTTGACTTAATTAAAAAAATGGATGCTTCAAATAATACTAAAACCGCCAATTCAAGTTTAAAGTGTAACACTCATAAACCGTAAATTCTAATATCAAGTGCAATTTTTTAAGAGTAAGTTGAAAGAGAGAATTAATTGATAATTTACTAATTTATTTCGACTAAAAAATAAAGAAATAGCATGAGAGAGATAACTTCTTAACTCTAGAGAAATGATACTAAATTTCAGCTTAAATTAAGTTACTTATTAAACTAATCCCTATAGTCCAACTGGAATATATTATTTTTAGATATACTATTTAATATAAACTTCAAATACAAGCTCCATTAATAAATTGTATATTTAAAAATCAGGGAACATATAATGAAAAGAATAGTTATTAAAGTTGGTAGTTCTGTTTTAACAAATAAAACAGATATGGCAAAAGAAAGAATGTTGAATTTAGTTGGATTGATAGCGGAAGCTAGAAAGAAATATGAAGTTATCCTTGTATCATCTGGTGCAGTTGCTGCAGGATATACAGCAGTTCAGTTAAACAAAAGTATTCCAACAAGTAAAAAAGTTTTAGCTTCTCTCGGTCAACCTATTCTTATGAGTTCTTATAAAAAATTATTTGATATTTTTGATGTAACAATATCTCAAATACTCTTGACGGAAGACGATTTTGATTCTAGAGTACACACTAAAATTGTACAAGATATTATAACTAGAACTTTAAAGAATGATATTTTACCGATTGTAAATGAAAATGATATTTCAACTACTCCTGATCAATTATTTGGAGACAACGATCAGCTATCTGCTCATGTTGCTCATTACACAAATGCAGATTTGCTTGTAATTTTGAGTGATATTGATGGTTATTATGATTCAAACCCTAAGGAAAATCCTAAAGCAAAAATAAGAAAAATTGTATCTGAAATAAAAGATGAAGAGCTAGAACAAAACCATACTCCAAACTCTCAGTTTGCGACAGGTGGTATAGTGACTAAACTAAAAGCTGCTCAGTACATTATGAATAACGATATAGAGATGTTTTTAAGTAATGGTTATGATTTATCATCTGCAAGAGATTTCTTAATGGATGGTATACATAATAAGGGAACACTTTTTACAAAGAAGATAGATAAAAAGAAAGTCGAATAATCTATAAATTAGTTAGAAGCTTGTTCTAGAATTAAATTTATAATATAAAAATATCTATGGAAGGTGGTGGCCAATCTCGGAATCGAACCAAGGACACAGTGATTTTCAGTCACTTGCTCTACCGACTGAGCTAATTGGCCACGTTAATAATTGTAAGGTCTTTAAAAGGTGGTGGCCAATCTCGGAATCGAACCAAGGACACAGTGATTTTCAGTCACTTGCTCTACCGACTGAGCTAATTGGCCATCTTTTAAAGAGCGACATTATAGCCCCTATGCGCTGAATGCTAGCTTATGTTTCGTACAGATTCTTTAAATTCATTGCCTCTTTGTGCATAAGAGCTAAATTCGTCTAGGCTAGATGCTGCTGGAGAGAGCAAAGCAACTTCATTTTCTTTTAAATTTTTATCTATTTTAGAGATTGCATCTGAGAGATTTAAACATAGTTCAAATTTAATATTGTACTCTCTTGCTAGTTTTGAGAGTTTCTCTCTGTTAGTTCCTATATTATAGATACTAACATTTATATCTTGGAGATATTCAAACAATTCATTTAAATCAACACCCTTGTCATCGCCACCAAGTATAAGGTGTATAGGTGAGTTTTTATATCTTTTTAGTGCCGCGATACTAGCATCTATGTTTGTTGCCTTTGTGTCATTTACCCAAAGACGATTTTTCGCATCTCTAAGTTCCTCTTGTCTATGTGGGTCAAGAGTGAAAGAATTTATCTTTTCATAGTCTATTTTATCAAAAAGTATTTTATCAACTGCCATAGCTAACAGAGCATCTACTAGAAAAGCACCTTTAAAGTCTACTTTGCTTATATCTATATCAAAGTAAGCAGCTAAAGAACTTTCGTCTTTATACGTGACTATATGAGCTTGTGTCTTAACATCTTTGTACGCTTCAGGGATTATTGCCACTTCTCCCTCTTTCATTGTTGCTAGAGGTTTTAGTTTAGCATCTATATATTCGTTCATGCTATTATGCCAACTAAGATGATCAGGACTTAGAGGAAGTAAAACATAAATGTTTGGAGAAGCAATATTTGTGTAGTGCATTGTAAAAGAACTTGTCTCTAAAATCCATATTTTAGCTTCTGCGCTAAGCTCTGCAAGTGGTGTACCTATATTTCCACCAGCCTCACTTCCTTTTGCCTTTAGTAGATGCTGCATCATCTGTGTTGTAGTCGTTTTACCATTTGTTCCACTTATCCATATGCTAAGAGGAGCAGAATCTGCAAAGTAGTCATACTCACTTATGAGGTTCTTTGCTTTAGTTATAAGTGGATTTGAAGGAGGAACTCCAGGTGATGTAATCTCGAGTTGAGAATATTTTGCATTGAAGTCACTTGAAGGTTTTATCATAAAACCATTTTCATCACGGAAAGGTTTAGTACACTTGTCATCATAAAAGATAACATTCCTTACTAACTTTGCTATAGCTTTTGTTGTATTTGCATAACCAAATAATGAAATTTTTCTCATCTAACGAATCTTTAGAGTCATAAGAGCTATTAGATTTGAAAGAATCGCGATAATCCAAAACCTAACAATGATTTTATTTTCAGCCCATTTTTTCATTTCAAAGTGATGATGAATAGGAGCCATTAAAAAGACTCTTTTCTTACGAAACTTATAACTACCTACTTGAAGTATGACAGAAACGGTCTCTATAACAAATACAGACCCTATAAGAAGTAAAAGGATTTCACTCTTAGAAATAATTGCTAAGTAACCCAAAAATGCACCTATAGTTAAAGAACCGCTATCTCCCATGAAGATTTCTGCCGGATTACAGTTGTACCACAAGAACCCAGTTAAGGCTCCCATGAGAGCAGATGCAACGATGGCAACCTCTCCAACATCGAAGCTTGGCATTAAAAGGTAAGCACTTATCTTTACGTGACCTGTTATATAGATGATAATACTAAACGAAGCTAATGCTGAAAGTGATGGGACTGTTGCAAGGCCATCGAGTCCATCTGTAAGATTTACTGCGTTTGATGTTGATATGATTACCAAACACCACAGTATAATAGAGAATGCACCCATAGTGACTATAGGAGACTTAAGAAAGGGTAAATATAAATCAGTATTAAAGTCTGCGAAAAAGCATAAAAAACTTGTAATAATCAGTGAAGCTATAGTTTGTAGCAGAAGTTTTGTTCTAGCCTTTAAGCCTGCTAAGTTCTCACTCTTTCTTATCTTTGCATAATCATCTTGAAAACCAATAAGAGAAAAAAGTAAAAGTGTTAAAATGGCTCCTATTGCATACATATTAGAAAATTTAATAGTTAGAAGTGAAGCTAAAATTGTTGCACCAACAAATACAATTCCCCCCATTGTAGGAGTTTTTGCTTTTTGTCTGTGATTCTCCGGTGCTAATTCATTTATAGGTTGAACATTTGCAGTTCTTTGTGCCCATCTAATGAATTTTGGTAATAAATATAGTGTAAAAAAAAGAGCAAGAAAAAAAGAAACACCGGCTCTTATGGTTATGTATCCAAGAATGTTTATATCTAGAAATTTGTAAAGAGAATATAGCAAAGTACTTAATCCTTTAGTGATTTAAAAATGACATTATAGTATAATCGCATAAAACTTTAATATAAGGGAGCAAAATTGTCAAAAAAAGTTGTTCTAGTGATTACAGATGGTATAGGTTTTAGTTCTAAGACACAACATAATGCATTCCATAATGCAACTAAACCTAACTATGATAAATTATTTGCAAAAACTCCATATTCGCTTATTGACACATCAGGATTAAGTGTTGGACTCCCTGAAGGTCAAATGGGAAATTCTGAAGTTGGTCACATGAGTATAGGAAGTGGTAGAGTTTTGTATCAGGATTTAGTAAAAATTTCCTTAGCACTTTCTAATAATACTTTGCAAGAAAATGAAGTGTTAAAAACACTTCTTAGCAGTTCAGACAGGTTACATCTTATAGGTTTAATGAGTGATGGTGGTGTTCATTCTCATATAGATCATTTTATGGGAGTAGCCGATATCGCAGCTAAAATGGGAAAAAAAGTTTTTTTACATCTAATAACTGATGGTAGAGATGTATCTCCTACTTCTGCGCAAAAGTATCTAAAAATAGTAAAAGAACATTTAAATGAAAATATTCAAATCGCAACAATCTCTGGTCGTTTCTATGCAATGGATAGAGACAATAGATGGGCAAGAATTCAAAGAGCTTATGAAGCTATTGTAGATGCAAAGCCTAAAACAGATTTTGAACCGGCAGGATACATTGGCTCGTCTTATGCTCTAGGAGAAACTGACGAGTTTATAGAACCAACAGCCTTTGAAGATTACGACGGAGTAAAAGCAGGGGATAGTATTTTAACTATTAACTTTCGAAGTGACAGAATGAGAGAACTTGTTACAGCACTAGGCAGTAGTGATTTTAATGAATTTACAAGAAATAGTAAAAAGATAAATCTTGGAACTATGACAGAGTATGATAAGCGTTTCTCTTATCCTGTATTATTTCGTAAAGATACTCCTAAAAACACTCTTGCAGAAGTGATTTCTGCTAGTGGATTAAGACAACTTCATACGGCAGAAACTGAAAAGTATGCTCATGTTACCTTCTTCTTAAATGGTGGTATTGATGAACCTTATGAAAATGAAACAAGAGTTTTAACCCCTTCTCCTGATGTAAAGACTTATGATATGCAACCTGAAATGAATGCATCAGAAGTTGGTAAAACTGTTTTAAAGGCTATGGATGAGGATTATGATTTTGTGGTTGTAAACTTTGCAAATGGAGATATGGTAGGGCATACTGGTGATGAAGAAGCTGCAAAAATTGCAGTTACAACAGTAGATACTCAGCTTGGTAAGATTATAAAAAAAGCAAAAAAAGACGACTATTCACTTATTATTACATCAGATCATGGAAATTGTGAAGAGATGAAAGATGAGGATGGGAATACTTTAACAAATCATACAGTTGGTAAAGTATGGTGCTTTGTTATAGCGGATGGTGTTACAGATGTTAAAACAGGTGGACTAAATAATATTGCTCCAACAGTTTTAAAACTTATGGATATAAAAATACCAACAGAGATGGATGAAGCTCTAATATAGATTAAATAAAATTAAGGAATAAATAATAATGAAATTTTCAGGAAAAAATGTTTTAGTTACAGGTTCAAGTCGTGGGATTGGTGCAGAGATTGCAAAAACTTTAGCTTCGTTTGGTTTAAAAGTTTGGATTAACTACAGAAGTGGTGCGGTAGAAGCAGATGCAGTAAAAGAAGAAATAGAAGCTGCAGGTGGAAATGCTGCAGTAATTGGTTTTGATGTTAGTGATGAAGCTGCATTTATAGATGCTATTAAAACTATAGTAGATAGTGATGGTGAACTTTCTTATCTTGTAAACAACGCAGGTATAACAAATGATAAACTTGCACTTCGTATGAAAACAGAAGATTTTATGAGTGTTATTAATGCTAACCTTACTTCATGTTTCATTGGTTGTAGAGAATCTATGAAAGTTATGAGAAAGAAAAAATTTGGTTCAGTTGTTAATATCGCTTCTATTGTTGGAGAGACAGGTAATGGTGGACAAACTAATTACGCAGCATCTAAAGGTGGAGTTATTGCAATGACAAAAAGTTTTGCAATTGAAGCTGCAACGAGCGGAATTCGCTTTAATTCAGTAACTCCTGGCTTTATAGCAACAGAAATGACAGATGCGCTTAGTGATGATATTAAAGATAGTTTTACTTCTAAAATTCCAATGAAGCGTTTTGGAAGTCCAGCAGAAGTGGCACATGCTACAGCATTTTTACTTTCAGACCACTCTAGTTATATAACTGGAGAGACACTAAAAGTTAATGGTGGAATGAATATGGCATAATAGTTTATTTAAGCTATGTATGTTATAATTTCGCGATTTTATACTAAAAAACATAGGAGCTATGATGGCACTTTTAGAAGATATTAAAGAAGTAGTAGTTGAGCAATTAAGCGTAAACCCAGATGAAGTTAAAGAGGACGCAAAGTTTGTTGAAGATTTAGGTGCTGATAGCCTTGATGTAGTTGAATTAGTAATGGCACTTGAAGAAAAGTTTGATATTGAAATTCCTGATGATGAAGCAGAGAAAATTCAAACTGTTGCAGATGTAGTTGCATATATCGAAAGCAAATAATTCACATTAAAGTGTTTTTTGAATTCAGCAAGTAGTCTCTAATAGACTTTGCTGGGTTTTATAAAATATTTTATAATTTTATCATGGAGGTTTTTTAAATGAGAAGAGTGGTAGTAACTGGTATTGGCATGATAAATGCAGTGGGTAACGATAAAGAAAGTGCTTTTAAAGCAATATGTGAAGGTGAATGTGGAATTGATACAATTACACTTTTTGACCCTGAAAATTATTCAGTTAAAATAGCAGGTGAAGTGAAAAACTTTGATCCAACAACTGTTATGGCACCTAAAGAGGTTAAAAAAGCTGATAGGTTTATTCATTTAGGTCTAAAAGCTGCTCAAGAAGCAATGGCAGATGCTAATCTTCCCGAAGATATAGATATGGATAGATTTGGTATTAGTGCTGGATCTGGAATAGGTGGTCTTCCTGCAATTGAGAAAAACTCTATTATTATTGAAACTCGTGGT
>JBLIEY010000127.1:0-7638 GCA_047633475.1 Sulfurimonas sp. | reverse complement strand
GGAAAAAAAGTTGGTTCATTATGTAGTTATGAACCAAGAATCTCTACTCAGAAAGTATTCCTTGAAGCATTAAAAGAGATAGGTTGTTCTGAATTGACTGAAGAATATTTCGAAATTGTAGAAGCTTGTGATTTTGGGCTTAACAACAGAACACTAATCTTTGACTTTATGGAAGAAGTAGAAGGGCATATGGATGTTGGAGTATTAAAAGCTCTTACGCAAAAAAGCTTACTAACTGCAAGATTAAAAGGTTATCGTATAGCTCAAGCCATGGTAGAAATAGGTTCATTGGAAACTTTACTTTACTATAAAAAACTCGGATTTAAAGAAGTTAAACAAAAAGAATGTGAACTTTATAAAGAAAAATTTGGTAGAGCTGGTTTAGTCCTTTTAGCTATAGAATTTTGATTTTTGAAAAATTATTCTTACATTTGTTAACTACTATTTACTTTTATTGTATTTAAAATAATACTTTTATAAACAAGCTGTTATAATATTTCCCATGTATTTTCTACATAAAAAAGGGAAAAATTTTTATGAAAAAGATTGTTATTCTAATTGCACTCTTAAGTGCAATACTCTCCGGTACTCAGTCTGAAGTAGAGCTGGACTCTCAATACAAAGAAGCTCTTAAATCATACAAAGCAAAAGATTTTAAGAATAGCTATAAGATATTATCGAAAATATATCTTAGTAAATTGTCTGATTCAAAAGTAAACTTTTTTCTTGGCCGTTCAGCATTTGAAACAGGTCATTATGAGATGGCATTAGCAGCTTTTGAGAGAGTTGAGATGCTTGACCCTGCAAACTTAGCCAACAAGGTACAAATGGCTAGAACATACTTTATGTTAAAGATGTACGAAGACTCTGAACTTGCTTTTGAAGAAGTTCTAGAGAACCCAAATATACCAGAGAATCTAAAAACAAACATTGAACTTTATTTGTCAAAAGTTAAAAAAGTTCAGCAAAAATCATTTACGTATGCAACTATAAATATAGACTGGATTTACGACTCAAATGTTAACTATGGTTCACTTGGTGGAGAATATGACACAAACTATGGGGCTTTTCCATCTAATGAAAGTTCAGATAGAGCCACTCAGGTTTATGCAGACCTTATAAATATTTATGATATTGGTGGAAAAAATGCTTTTGCTGTAAAAAATAGAGCGAAGGTATATTTAAAAGACTATCAAAAAATGAATGCTTATGATGTTCAGTATCTAGCATACACCCCAAGCCTTTTATATAAGCAAACAAAATTTTTAGGAGAACTTACTTTAGATTTGAACCTTCTAAGCGTAGGAAAAGAAGAGTATCTTCGTACTTTTTCTTTAAGTCCTCGGCTTGAGTTTAATCATACAACTGCTCTAAAAAGTATGACACATTTAAAATACCAAAGAAAGTTTTTTACTAGAGATTCTGATTATGATTTAAACTCAGATCATTATGAACTAGAGTATGCACTTCAAAGTATTTTATCTCCTCGCTCTTATATTCGAGGAAAACTAAAAGCTACAACAGAAAGAAAACATCATGGTTCAAGAATAGATGTAGATTATGATGAATATAGAGCAGGGATAGTTTATGCCAAACAGTTTACAGGTACTTATGGTGCAGAAGTTTCAGCCGAGTACAGAAGAAGAGCTTATAGAGATTCAGCTACTACAGTTTATAGTAACAAAAGAGAAGATAACGCAGGAGCAACGGCGTTAACATTAAATGCAAAGATTTTAAAAACTTTGCGTTTTCATGTTAAGGGAACGTACGATAGGGTAGAGTCTAATCAAGATGTATTCACTTATCAAAAGTACACTTTAAGTGCGGGTATAAACAAAACTTTTTAGGAGATAGATTATGAAAATTTTTATAAAAATAGTTTTAACTACTCTGTTTTTAAGTGTAGCTCTTTTTTCAAGAGAAGTAGCAACGGTAACTGCTTTAAATGGTAAAGCTTTTGTAGATAGAGATGGTAAAAAAGTAGAACTTATTTTAGGAGACAAGCTTTTAGAAAAAGATGTTATCAAAACTCAAGATAAATCTAAAATGCAGATAATCTTTTTAGATGAGACTATTATAACTATAGGAAAAAACTCTACTTTTGCTATAAATGAGTACCTCTTTGAAGACAACCAAGAACCAGTGGCAAAGTTTGGAATGCTAAATGGTGCTATGAGAGCTATAACAGGAAAAATAGGTAAAGTGGCTCCTGATAAGTTTAGTGTTAAAACAAAAACAGCAACCATGGGTATTCGTGGTACAAACTTTAGCATTTTAGCTGGCGAAGATGGTTCTTATCAAGCATACTGTACTTTTGGAGCGATTAGTGTAAATATAAATGGTTCTGAAAATATAGTAAATCAAGGTTATTTTATAGATATCACTCCTAGTGGTGATGTCCAAATAAAAGAATTTACTCCTGCAGACTTGAAAAGTATGAAAAACAAAAATTTTGAGAAGGCTATAGCTAAAAAAGATGGCGCTAACTCTTCAAATAATCAACAAGCAAGCTCAAATAATCAGGGTGCAGGTAATGATGGACAAATAGATACCACCGTAGATGCACAAGATGGGATTGTTGTAAGAGATATTTCTGACTCTGTCGAAAAATCTAAACTTAATGCTGATACATTAACAACAATTGAAACTGAGATTGAGAATGAAAAAGTTGAGGAGGAAGTGATTGATGAAGTTATTGATGATGTGATTGATGACACAGTAAGTGATTTAGCAAGTGTAATGGATGAGTATACAAGTCACATTGATTATAGTGGGACTTTTGCTATAACTGATAGTAGCGGAGGAATACTCGGAGATGTTGGAACTGCTAGTCTTTCGGTTAATTTTGGAGCGGATAGGGTTACATTACAACTTTTTGGAAATGATCAATTTGGTCAATTTGCAACAAGTGATTATACTGGTGACAGCTTTAGTTTAACTCAAGATTCACCTGGTGGAGCTAGTACTACAGGTTCTGCCGAAGGGACGTTTAGTGGTGAAACTGGTGCTTCTGCTTCTGGTAGTTTTATATTATACAATAGTACTGATAACTATGAAAGTGGAATATTTGATGTGTCCACTGAGCAAACATTAAACTAAACTATGAAAGGCAAGTATAAAGTTCTCCTTTCTCTCTTTATACTTCTTAGTATAGTTCTCTCTAGTGCATACCTCTTTTTGCCAACTCACTTTCAGTCTCTTGACAATAGAGTAAGAGACTTTTATTTTAAATTTCGTGGTCCAGAGAAAGCTAGTGAAGATGTTGTTATAGTTGACATAGATGAAAAAAGTATCAAAGAACTTGGTCAGTGGCCTTGGGAGAGAGATAAACTTGCTCAAATACTAGAGAATTTAACTGCGTCTGGTGCTGGTATCATCGGTTTGGATATTGTTTTTAGTGAAGCAGATAAAACTAACCCAAAACGTCTTGCAAAAAAGTGGGGTATAGATGCATCTAAGATGCCTGACTATGACCTTATGTTCTCTGAAGCAGTAAAGAACACTCCTACTATTTTAGGTTATGTTCTTGACTTTAATGCAAAGAACACAAATGAAGCTCCCCAAATTCCAGCTATTTTTATAGAGAAATCAAAAACAGACTTAGAATTTTTCCCTGTAGCTCATGGAGTTTTAACAAACTTAAAAATCATTCAAGATTCAGCTTACTCTAGTGGATATATGAACAATATTCCTGATGAGTCAGGAATAATACGTAGCGTTCCTTTGATGATAAAGTACGATGAACAACTATATCCATCACTTGCTTTTGAGATGTACCGTATAGCAACCCAAAGTAGTAAGGTTGTCACTACATACTCAGATGCTGGTATAGAAAATGTTCAAGTTGGTAAGCAAAATATTCCAAGTGATAGATTTGGTAGGCTCTTTGTAAACTTTAGAGGTCCATTTAAAAGTTACCGGTATATCTCTGCTGTAGATATTTACAAGAACAAAGCAGATGCACAACTTTTACAAGGTAAATTTGTCCTAATAGGTACATCCGCTTATGGTCTTATGGATTTACGTTCTACTCCTATGGATAGTGTAATTGCCGGTGTTGAAGTTCATGCAAACATGATAGATAATTTACTGAACAATGACATGTTGAGTAAGCCTGCTTGGGCTGAGGTGGCAGATTTGTTTGCTATGGTTTTAATAGCATTTATAGTTATCTTCGTATATTCAAGATTTTCTCTTTTAACATTGAGTCTTCTCTATATGGTTTCATTTTTTGCTTTGATCTATGCAAATTATTATTTGCTATTTACAGAGTTGCTTATTTTAAATTCTATTTTTCCTCTTTTTGCTATCTCTTTATCTTTGGTTGGAACTCTTGGTGTGAACTACTTCTTTGAGACAAGACAAAAAGATATGATTAAAGGTAAGTTTGCTTCTAAAGTGAGTGCCAGCGTTATGGAAGATATTTTACAAAACTCTAGTTCCCAAACATTAGAAGGGCAAGAAAAAGAGATAACAGTCTTCTTCTCAGATGTTCGTGGCTTTACAAATATCTCAGAGGCTATGGGAGATGCAAAAAAACTTATCAAGTTTATGAATGAGATAATGGAGCCTATGACAGAGATAATCATCGATGAAAAAGGTACAGTTGATAAGTACATCGGAGATGCTATTATGGCTTACTGGAATGCTCCACTTAGTGTTGAGAATCATGCTGATAGAGCGGTAAGTGCTTCTCTTAGACAACTTCATCAACTAGAGAGTTTAAATGAGCTTTTGAGAAATGATGTGGACTTTAAAAATGTAGTAGAAATGTCAGATAAGGCAAAGGTTCCAATAGTAGATATTGGTATAGGTCTAAACAGTGGTTTGGCTATTGTTGGAGAGATGGGTTCAAAAAAACGTTCTGATTATACGGTTATTGGCGATACTATAAACTTGGGAGCTAGACTTGAATCTTTATGTAAATATTATAATTCAAGACTAAACATTTCTAACTTTACAAAAGAGAAACTAAAAGGTGAATATATTTTTAGATTTTTAGATTTTGTAACTGTAAAAGGTAAGCTTGAACCTATAGAAATATGGCAGATTCATAATTTTTCAGACCTAGATGCAAAGCCACTTTTTTATGAAAGTAGAGAAAAACTTATAAGTGAGTTAGAATCTTATCATAAAGCTATTGAACTTTATAAAGCTCAAAAATTCCAAGATGCTTTAGATATGTTTGTAGAATTAAATAAACTAGAACACAAAAGCAACTTAAAAATATACGACATTTATATAGAGCGTTGTGAACACTATATAGATATCCCGCCTGAAAACTTTAATGGTGTTTTTGTTCACACAACTAAAGGCTAAACGCCTAAAGCATTGTTTATGGAGTAACGCATATCTTCGTCTAGATTTTCCATGCTTGTTAGCATCCATCTAAGATAACCTGCATCTGAAGCTGCTACTTCTGAGAGAGTTTTGCCTTTATACTTTCCAAATCTAAATGATTTTACTAGTATAGGTGTGTTTGTTAAGTCAACCATTTTCTCAACTGGATTTTCACCTGGGAAGGTAGATGCTACTACGTCTTTTAGTTTTGAGAGAAAAAGTTTTAGAACTAAAACATCACCGATTGCATCGTGAGCTTTAACAACTACACCTAATGTATCTGCTTCTTTTTTCTCATCTTTGTAAAGTCCCATTTTATAGCGAAAATACTGTAGTCTGTGAGCATCTTCATCAGGTAAAACATGTTTAGCAACTCTCAAAGTATCTATGACTTTCATTTGAGTGTTAAAACCCTCTTTTTCAAGCATTCCTAAGTCAAATGGAGCATTATGAATAATCATATAGTTGTCATTTGAATTGAGTTCACATAGTCTCTTATAAGCTACACTATCTGTACATGTAGGTTTGTTTTCTAACATATCAGGAGTGATTCCGTGAACTTCCATCGCCCCAAAACCAATAGGCACATCAGATGAGTAGAACTCATTATGCACTTCTACCTCTTTTGCTCCAAGAACAACGTAACCGAGTTGAATTACTCTGTCATTTTCACCTACTCCTGTAGTCTCTGTATCTAATATTACATATTTTTTTGCCAATAATTATCCTTCACTAACTTTTTAAAAAAGAGTCTAACATATATTCTTGTTCTACATGTAAAAATTCTTCACTTAACTCTATCTCTATGATTTCATCCTTTATAACGTAGTTACAAAATACAACAAATCTCAGAGGGTGTATTTTAGCAAAAAACTTAAAATTTTTCACGCATAATGGCTCATTTAACTCTTCAAAGAGGTATTTAATATAGCTAATTGCCTTTTTGCTTTGTCTAAGTTTTAAAAGCTTTAAAATATTTTCGATTTTTATTTCCATATGTATGTCTTTATCATTTTGCATATAGGTGTTGTATATAGCGCGTGCGAGCTTTAATGTATCTTCATCGTAGGGTTCTTGTAATAACTTCTGCTTGTCAATATCGTTTAAACTCATAATATTATTTTATCCAATTTTAGCTATTACTTCCAAATTTAACTAAAATTGTTTTAGTTTGTTTAGCATCTAATGTTACTTTGAATGATAGTTTTTTTCTCATCTGAGGTATTTTATAAAGTATAAAGAACTGTAGCATCTATGGGTGTTCTTGAATTTGAACGCTTTTGTAAAGCACTCCAATATAAAAAGGAGTACTTAAAAGTTTATTCTGAGGCTATTGTTTTGCCTGATATTTCTCAAGTTTATGACCATTTTTTTTCCATTGCTTAACACCACCTTCTAAATATGAGACATGTTTAAAGCCATAAAAATCTTGTAATTCTTTAGCAGCGAATGCACTTCTTGGCCCAAGTTTACAATATAAAACTATAGTTTCTGAAGGTTTTAATGCAAGTTTCTTGAAAACTTTTAGAACAAGTACTCCTCTAGGAATATGTTTATAGTTCTTAGCGGCAATAATGCCAGAAGTCAATTCATTTGCTTCTCTAATATCGACTAAAACAAATTTTTTATCTTCATCTATCCATTTTACTAGTTCTTTGTCACTAATTGCCTTAGTAGACTTTTTTGCATCAGCTACTTGAGCTTTGAAAGCACTCGTCATTTCTTCTTTTAAATCTAAATTTCCAGCACTTAAAGATAGAGCAATTGCGATTACTAATGTAATTAATTTCATAATTTTCCTTTTTATTTATTGATTCTTACAATCTCTATTATTGCACACTTCGAAAACCATAACTATATTTATTTTCACTTTTCCCCTTTGCAAAATATTTAACCATTATATTATATTATATTAACTTATGATTAAAGCTTTCTTGTCTAAGTCTTTAAGATAAATGATGCTATAAATATACATAAAACAATTATAAAAAATAATGGGTAATAATGATTGAATCTCCTTTAGTTTATCTTTTCTCTTTGGCACTTCTCGCAACAGTCTTTCATCAACTTGACTCTAGAACTTCATGGAAAGTATTTAAGTATATTCCGGCAATTGTTTTTATCTACGCTTTTTCTATGTTCTTCGCATCTATGGGTTTGTTTGATAAAAATGAAGAAATTGACAGCATCTATAAACTTACAAAAATAAATCTACTTCCTGCGATGCTTTTTCTTATGCTTTTACAAGTAGACTTTAAACATTTTTTCAAACTCGGTAAATCTCTGCTTATCTCTTAT
>JBLIEY010000126.1:0-7747 GCA_047633475.1 Sulfurimonas sp. | reverse complement strand
AAGCACAACCGATACATTTAACTTTGTCATGTAGAACGATACCGTCTTCTCTGATATAAAAACAATCAGTTGGACAAACTTGCTCACAAGGAGCATCTGTACAATGCATACAAGCAATAGAAAGAGAGTATTCTAAACCAAGAATACCTTCATTCATAGTTACTACTTTTCTTCTGTTAATACCAGCCGGAAGCTCATGTGCTTCCGCACATGCTACCGAACAACCATTACAGGCTATACATCTCATCTCATCACAATAAAATTTTAATCTTGCATTTTGACTCATAATCAGCTCCTTACGCAAATTCTATGCGGCATAATCCGCCTTTAGTTTCAGGAATCTGAGTAATAATATCATAACCATAGTTTGTAATAGTATTAGCGCTTTCTCCTACAGCATAAGGTTTAGTTCCTTCTGGATACTTAGCCGATAAATCTTCACCTTGAAAATGACCAGCAAAGTGGAAAGGCATAACAACCATATCTTTTTTAATTGAAAAAGAATAATTTGCTTTTACTTTAATTTTCGTACCTTCAGGTGAATGAATCCACATCATAGAACCATCTCTAATTCCATACTCACCAGCTAAATCTGGGTGTATACTACAGAACATTTCTGGAGCTAGTGCACTTAAATACTTAGAAGCTCTAGTTTCCATACCTGCACCACTATAGTTTACAAGTCTTGATGTAATAAGGTTTACAGGGAAATCTTTCGACCAATCCTGCTCATTTTGCTTAGAAATATATTTAGTGTCTACTCTAAAGTGATTTTCTTTATCAGCAAAAGAAGGATACTCTTTAACTAAGTCTTGTCTTGGAGAATGTAAAGGTTCTCTATGCATTGGAATTCTGTCATCAAAAGTCCATACTACAGCTCTCGCTCTAGCATTACCATATGGTACCATTCCTTTTTCCATACACTTTTCAGCAATAATATTAGAAGTATCAACTTTCCAATTTTTACCAATTCTACTTTTTTCATCAGCTGTTAGCGTGATGCCAAGAACTTTTTCAATATTAGCAGCTGATATTTCAGGATAACCACCTTTAAAATCAGAGTCTACAGGAGCACTTCCTTCACCAGCAAGTAAATCTACACCGTCAATAACTTCACCAAATCTAGCTCTAAATCCCATACCACCTTCAGAAACACTTCTATTGATGTTGTATAGTAATGGGCTTCCACCATGATTTTCTGTCCAACAAGGCCAAGGTAAACCATAATATTCACCTTTCATCTCACCATATCCACGTCCAGAGATTTGATCAAACATATGCCAATTTTCATTATGCTTCTTGATTCTTTTTGCTACCCATCCACCAAGACCAATAGTCTTAATAATTCTTGCAATTTCATCAGTACCATCTTCAGGCCATGTAAAATCTTTTTTATTCTCTTTCATTTTCATAGCATTTGTATATTCGTCATAGAAACCAAGTCTTTTTGCTAGAGCAAATAGAATATCGTGGTCTGTTTTTGACTCATACATTGGTTCAACTACTTTGTTTCTCCACTGTACAGATCTATTAGTTGCACTTACAGATCCAGAGTTCTCAAATTGAGTAGCAGCAGGTAATATAAATACATTATCTTGCTTATCAGTTAAAATTGCTGCTTCATTAACAAAAGGATCAGCAATAACTAGCATTTCTAGATTATCAAGACCTTCTTTTACCTTAGCTTGTTGAGCAATTGAAGTAATACCATTACCCATTACAATAAGACTTTTAAGATTAGTTCCGGCATTATGAATTTGATCATTACCATTTTTACCATCTAGAACACCAGCCCACCAACGTGCAAGTGTAAATCCTTTCTTACCCATCCATTCTTTATTTTTAAATCTTCCTGCTAACCATTCGTAGTCAACACCCCAAGATTTTGCAAAATATTTCCATGAACCTTCACTTAATCCATAATAACCTGGTAATGTGTCAGATAAACAACCCATATCAGTTGCACCTTGAACATTATCATGACCTCTAAGAATATTTGTTCCACCACCTTCTTGACCCATGTTACCAAGAGCAAGTTGTAAGATTGGAGCAAGTCTAGTATTAGACGTTCCGTTAGTATGTTGTGTTAAACCCATAGCCCAGATTAAAGTACCAGGACTTGTTTTAGCATAAAGCGTAGTAATCTGAATAAGTTGAGCAGCAGGTACACCTGTTACGTCTTCAACTCTTTTAGGATCCCATTTCTTTGCTTCTTCTCTTATTTCGTCCATACCGTAAACACGGTCGTTGATAAAGTTCTTGTCTTCCCAACCATTTTCGAAAATTATATTCAGCATTCCATACATAAATGGGATATCTGTACCAGGTCTTAATTGACAAAAGTGATCTGCTTTTGCAGCAGTTTTTGTAAAGACTGGATCTACAACAATTATTTTTGCATTGTTGTTTTCCTTAGCTTTTAAGAAATGTTGGAATCCAACTGGGTGATTAACCGCAGGATTTGCTCCAAAAATAATTATTGCTTTAGAATTTTGGATATCTCCAAGTGAATTTGTCATCGCGCCATAACCCCATGTATTCGCCACACCGGCGACTGTTGCACTATGTCAAATTCTAGCTTGGTGATCTATATTATTCGTTCCGTAAAATGCGGCAAATTTTCTAAAGTAATATGCCTGTTCATTAGTCATTTTTGCAGATCCAAGGAACATTGCTGAATCCGGTCCTACAGTATCGTGATCTTGTTTAAGTTTATTTGCGATTCTGTCTAATGCGTCATCCCAAGATAATCTTTTCCATTTTCCGCCTTCTTTTACCATTGGATGTTTAAGTCTAACTTCAGACCTAACCATATCAATAACATCAGCACCTTTACAACAATGTCCACCTAATGATATAGGGTGATCTTGTGCAACTTCTTGTCTTACCCAAACGCCATTTTGAACTTCTGCGATTACACCACAGCCCACTGAACAAACACTACAAATAGTTTTAACTTTAGTCGAACCTGGAAAAGGATTTTTAACTTCCTCATCTGTTGCAGCTCTAGTTACACCATCATTAGCAAAAGCAGTAGTAACACTTGCAGCAGCAGTAACAGCAGCCATTTTCATAAATGACCTTCTACCAATCTGAGCTTTTAGCGTTTCATACGTATCAACTAACATACTCTCTCCTTATTTTTTATTATAAAGCTTTTTTATAAAATATTTCCCAAGCTTCAGTCTTTTTGTATAGAATCTCTTTTTTAGTAGAGGTTCCAACAACAACTCCGTTTGAATTAGCTTCTATTGCGTCATCTTTATTAGCAGCTAATGCAGTAGCACTGACAGCAGCAGCTCCAACAACTAATGCACTTCTTTTGAAGAAGTTTCTTCTACTTTCTTGCATCGTTGTCTCCTTTTATTTGTGATTAGCCCCATGAATGAGACTGAAGTAAAATAAATAAATTTATCTTACTTCAAGCTCATATAAAGAATGACTAAATGTCATCCTCTACATCAGAAAGTGAATTAATTGGACAAGCTATTACTTCTTCTTTTTCTTTTTTTGGTCCACTTTCTCTGAGTATTTTATTTCTTGCTCTTCTATCAATTTCTGCCTGAGATAAAACTTCTTCTTTAGGTTTTACTTGAGTAGTTTTACTTAAAGGTGTATTTACTTCTAAGTACACTCTTTCAAACTCTATAAAAGATTTAAGTAAAATAATTACATTCTTAAAAATATTTGCACTTTCATGCTCATATAGATTTTTAGAAAACTTGTCAACGAATTCATTTAGTATCTGCTCAAAAATACAATGAGCCGTATTTTTATATTCTTCCTCTCCATTTGCAATTAAATCACATAGCTCACTCATTACAGAAAATATAAAACCTACATGATCTTCATAGTCTGAGTAAGTTTCTTCATTTCTTCTAATTCTTGTTTTAGCCAGAAAATTTTTCATCTCAACTCTCTTCTTGCCACTTTCAACTGCTTCATCATAATATGAAGCAGTAGTTCTTACAGTAACAGTTTCTGGTGAGTGAAAAATTAAATCAAACTCTTTCATAAATTCAACATTAGAATCTGATTTCATAACCTTTCTCATTTCTTCAAATGCTTTGGCAGAAGCTTTGTCTAATGGATTTTCTTTTAATATATCTATAAAATTTATTAGTTCAAAATATCTTGTATTATCTGTAGTAAAAACAAAACATCTTGAGAACATTGCATAATATAGTGCTCTTGCTTTGTCTAGTTTATTTTCGTTCATAAAAAAAATCCTTTATGTAATAATTGACAATTTTTACTTAAACTTTTCATTAGGTCAATTATTCTTTACCATATTGTAAATAGTTATACTTTAAAGCAACCTTAGTTAATATATGTAAAGCTTTAGTCTTAGATTTTAAATAAATTCTTTTACTAAAAATAGTATCTTACATTTAGAATAAAAAATTATACTTGAAAAAAGTTCTTCTGCTAGTTGTATCCTCATTACCTACAATTTTGTCCTTGTATCAGTAGCATAAAAATATGCAACTTCGGCATATTACAAATATCTAATGTAAAATATTGAATTATTTTACAAAAATAAACAAGTGAATTATATTGAATGTTTTATGGGAATTAAATGTTGAAATTTAGTGTTTTTTCTGTTTTTTTTCTGTTTATTTTTTACTATAAAAAGTGTGTTTTTTCATTTCTTAACTATAATTTAACCATTTATAATTTAATATAACTTTATGAAGCCTCTTGCTATTTAAAAAATTCCTTCATAATGAGGCGTTTTTAAACTTCATTTTTTTATTTTAACTCTTTATAAAAAGTGCCGCTAAGTCAAGTTTAAAGTGCAATACTCTTAAAATTCAATAGGTTGGTAAGTAAAGAGTGTTAACTATAAAAAGTGTAAGATCTCCTTATCTAATTAAGGATAAGCAGATCTATGTCTTATAAACAGTTAAGCATAAAAGAATGAACCATGTAGAAGCTTTAAAAAAGCTTGAGTCAAAGAGCTATTGCTAATTAAATTTGTGTACATCACTCAGTAATAAGTAGTATATAAAAAGAAACTCACTTTATTATGATGAATATAACTCTCTAAATGCTACAAAAATTTTAATATACTAGTCAGTATAGTTCTTATGATTATAAGAAAGTTATTAAAGAGGGAACTGTTATGATAATGCAGTTGCAAAAAGCTTCTTCAAAACTCTAAAAGAAGACATGGTTGTTTAGTTTATAGGCGACATTTCATTTAGAGAATTTTGACTAAGTTATGTTAACTTTATATTGTTAAACTTTTCATCAGTTTCGAAAAATGTAAACACTGAAGAGAACAGCCCGTAGAAAAACTACTTTGGCTGCATTTAATCTACTATTATTTTCCTCGACCATCATTATAATTTTGAGGATTCTTCATATATGATTCCATCATGATTTTAGGTTTACAGTCTTCACAGCAATAAAGTGTTCTCACTTTAATTGGGTCTGATTTAAACATAGGTTCCATGATATTTGCTATTTTTTCTATAGCTTTAGTAGTGGCAAATTCTTTTCCACACTCAACACATGCAAATAGAGTGTCTGTAGCAAGAACTTCTTCTTTGAACCATGTAGGATTTAGTTTAATTATGTCTGTTTCAATACTTAAACAATCTTTTTCTGGACATACAAATTCACAAAAACCACATGCAGTACAGATGCTAGGGTTTATTCTTAGAGAATTATCATCTATATTTGCTACTAATGCATCTACATTACAAGCACCAACACACGCTAAACATAGAGTACAATTGGCTTCATTAACATTTACTTTTGCATAGTGAATATGCTCACCAGTTTTAACTTCACCTAAGTCTTCATTACCAACAATAATCTTTAGTCTTGTAGAAAAAATCTCTCTTTTTTTGATATTTAACTCATTAATAGTATGTCTTGAGCCATCTATGAGTTTAACTTCTTTTAGAGCAACTGCTAATTCATCTTTATCCATTGCTACAATAATTGCGTCCATATTGTACTTTTTCTGATAAATTTCATTCAAAATTCTAATTGAGTCTTTTGTCCCTTTTGAGAGAAAATCAGAGTAAAAAATTATTTGTGAACCAGTCTCTTGAGCAATTGTAAGGAATGTTCCTTCATGTAAGAATTTTTCACCTTCAATAGCAAAAGGTAAAACATTTTCTTTTAGTGTGATGTCTAATTCTTTTATATCCATAATCTTAGGAATTATTAAAGGTATATGACCGCTATATAATCTTGAAATGTCATAAATGCTCTCTCTATTGAGTGGAGCATAATCAAGTGCCCCAGAAGGACAAACAGATATACATCCACCACAACTGTGACAGTCTATATGTGAAAATTCTAGGTGCTTAACAGAATCATCTGTAACAATAGCAATAGTAGGACAAACTTCTGCACATTTTCCACATGTCTTTTCAAATCTACCATGGTATTGACAGATATTTTGATCATAAACAATATATTTTTTATATTCATAACTACTAATATTGTTACGTAGAGTTGCAAGAACATCATCTATAGAACTCTCTAAAGGATCAAATGTACCACTTTGTGATTTAGCTATATCTTCTTGGTCAAACCATACTATTTGAGAAACATTTAGTGTTGCATCTTTGAATGTGTCATTTACAACTACAGTTAAATTACCAATATGTCCAGTTATAGATTTCATAACCTCAGGGACAACATGAAAAAGGTTAAATTCATCAGGTACAGTAGATTTTATAAATTTTTCTTTTTGTTCTTCAGTACAAACTAGTAAAACTTGGTTTGTGACATCTTGAGTATAAGTTATATCTTGTGCCATATCGAATCTAATTGCATTAGCTTCATATAGTTTTTCAACATTTTTAATTTTATTTGCAATGGAATCTTGTGTGTTATTTATATAGAAGTCAATTTCATCGGCAATAACTTCTCCAAATACATTTTTGGAGTTTGAAACAATAAAGTTACTTTGCGAAGCTGATGATAGTTCAGATGTGACGTGGATGTTTTCTGGCAGAGGAAAGTCAAGGCCTTTTTCGTTAAAGTATACATATTCTTGCAACTGTAACTCCTTTAGGTAAAAATTTAATGACCAATTTTAGCTTCAATAAACTTATTGTATACTTAAAAGGTTAAGCATTGTTTACCGAATTGTATTTATACTAATAATATATAGTTTTTTATAAGATATAAATCTAATAATTTAATGATATAATTAAGAAAAAAAAGAGTTGCATGTTTAGATATATAATATCTTTCTTAGTTATATTGATTGTTTTTTACTTAAATATGAGAGAAGACAGCTTTGATTCTAAATATATAGAACTGGGAATGTCAATACCAAAAACTGGTATTATGGAAGGGTGGGGAGATGCTGTATATAGTGGAGCTAACGCTTATTTTTTACATGCCAAAGAAAGTAACTTACTCAACGACAGAGAGATTCAGCTTATAGTTTATGATGATAAGTACGAGCCTGAATTAACCATAGAAAATGTTCATAAATTAATCAAAAAAAATGTTTTTGCTTTTTTTGCTTTTGTGGGCACACCAACAGTCAAAAGAGTATTGCCAGTCATTTCAAAAACTGACATACCTCTAATCGCTCCATTTACTGGAGCCTCTTTTTTAAGAGGTAAAAATGTAGAAAATATAGTAAACTTTAGAAGCTCTTATGCTCAAGAGATAAATAATGCTGTTGAATATTTATACAATAAAAAAAATATTTCTAATTTTGCAGTTTTTTATCAGAATGATGATTATGGAAAAGAAGGTTTTGTATCAC
>JBLIEY010000125.1:0-7863 GCA_047633475.1 Sulfurimonas sp. | reverse complement strand
ACTGAGTATCTTAATGCTGGAAACTATTACTGGAACAGTGGTATGTTTTGTTTTAAAGCAGGGATGTTTTTAGAAGAGCTTCAGAAATATTCTCCAGAGATTTATGCAGAATGTGAAAAAGCATATAATAACGCCATCGGAAGTGGGACTTCAGTCCCGCAGAATGAAAACATAGTTAGAATTAAACACAAAGATATGCTGAAAATACCAGAAGACTCCATAGACTACGCTGTAATGGAAAAATCTTCAAAAGTAAAAGTAATAGCTTCAGATATTGACTGGTCGGATGTTGGTAGTTTTGATGCTCTTTACGATGAACTTCCAAAAGATAAAGATGGCAATACTAAAAATGAAAACCTTATAAGTATAGACTCTAAAAACAACATAGTCTATGGAAGCGATAGAAAAATTGCAACTATAGATATAGATGATACAATCATTGTAGATACAGGTGATGCACTATTAATCTCCAAAAAAGGTTCTAGCCAAAAAGTAAAAAAAGTTGTGCAAAAACTAAAAGAGATGGATTCAAAACTTCACAACATTCATTTAACTGGACATAGACCATGGGGAAGCTATACAGTTCTTGAAGATAGCCATGGTTACAAAATTAAACGCATAGAAGTAAAACCTAATAAAAGGTTGTCTTTACAAAGCCATAAGCATAGAAATGAACATTGGATTGTAGTGAGTGGTACAGCAACCGTTAGTGTAAATGACAATACATTTATATTAAATCAGAATGAGTCTACATACATTAAGGCTGGTGATATTCATAGACTATTAAATGATACTAATGAACTGTTAGTTATTATTGAAGTACAGGTTGGTGAATATACTGGCGAAGATGATATAGTAAGAATTGAAGATGATTATAAAAGGGATATAGTATAAATGATTGATAAAAAAGTAGCATTAATAACAGGAATAACAGGACAAGATGGTTCATACTTAGCTGAATTTTTACTAAAAAAAGGTTACATTGTTCATGGTATGAAAAGAAGAAGTTCTATGTTTAATACAGACAGAATCGACCATTTATACCAAGATCCACATGTTGAAAACAGAAACCTAATCCTGCACTATGGTGATATGACAGATAGTATGAACATTACTCGTATTATCCAAGAAACTCAACCAGATGAGATCTATAATCTTGCAGCTATGAGCCATGTAGCAGTTTCTTTTGAAACACCAGAGTATGTTGCAAACGCAGACGGTACAGGAACACTTAGAATACTTGAAGCTGTAAAGCTTTTAGGACTTAGTAAAAAAACTAAAATATACCAAGCATCTACATCTGAGCTATACGGAAAAGTGCAAGAAACACCTCAAAGTGAAACAACACCTTTTTACCCAAGAAGCCCATACGCAGTTGCTAAAATGTATGCATACTGGATAACTGTAAACTATAGAGAAGCTTATGGTATGTTTGCATGTAATGGAATCCTTTTCAATCATGAGTCGCCAGTTAGAGGTGAAACATTTGTAACTAGAAAAATAACAAGAGCTGCATCTAAGATAGCCTTAGGCCTACAAGATAAACTTTACCTTGGAAACCTAGATGCTAAACGTGACTGGGGACATGCAAAAGACTATGTTCGTATGATGTGGATGATACTTCAAGCAGACGAACCAGAAGACTGGGTTATAGCTACTGGGCAAACTACAACAGTAAGAGACTTTGTAAAAATGAGTTTTGCTTATGCAGGTATAGAGTTAGAGTTTAAAGGCGAGGGCGTAGATGAAAAAGCTTATGTAGTATCTTGCTCAAATCCTGAGTACCAAGTAGAGATAGGAAAAGAAGTAGTGGCAGTTGATCCTCAGTACTTTAGACCAACAGAAGTTGATTTACTTCTTGGTGATCCAACTAAGGCAGAAACTAAACTAGGCTGGACTAGAGAGTACAAATTAGAAGAGCTAGTAAATGATATGATGAAGTCAGACCTAAAGCTTATGACTAAAGATGTTTACCTTCAAGAAGGCGGATATAAGACTTTGAGTTATTTCGAATAATGAAAAAAAATTCTAAAATATACATAGCCGGTCATAAAGGTTTAGTTGGCTCTGCTATTGTAAAAAACTTACAAAGTAAAGGTTATACAAATCTAGTTTGTAGAACTCATAAAGAGCTAGATTTACTAAACCAGTCAGCAGTAGCAAACTTCTTTGAAAATGAAAAACCGGAGTATGTCATACTAGCGGCTGCAAAAGTAGGTGGCATAGTTGCAAACAGCATTTATAGAGCAGACTTCATATATGAAAACCTTCAAATTCAGAACAATGTTATTCATCAAAGTTATGTTAATGGAGTAACAAAACTACTTTTCTTAGGAAGTACTTGCATCTACCCAAAAAATGCACCACAACCTATGAAAGAAGATGCTCTACTAACATCAGAACTTGAATACACAAATGAACCATATGCTATATCTAAGATAGCAGGTATAAAAATGTGTGAGTCTTATAACCTACAGTACGCAACTAATTATATAAGCGTAATGCCAACAAATCTTTATGGACCAAACGACAACTTTGACTTAGAGACTTCACATGTCTTACCAGCACTTTTAAGAAAGATGCACGAAGCAAAACTAAACAACACTGCTCAAGTAGAAATCTGGGGAAGTGGTAAACCTAGACGTGAGTTTCTTTACTCAGAAGATATGGCAGATGCTTGTGTCTTTTTACTTGAAAGTAGAGATTTTAAAGATACATATAACACTGATGATAAAGAGATAAGAAATACACATATCAATATTGGTACAGGTGTAGATATTTCAATTAAAGAATTAGCTCTAACTATTAAAAAAATAGTGGGTTATGATGGTGAACTCTACTTCAACGATACTAAGCCAGATGGCACGATGATAAAACTAACAAACCCTTCAAAACTTCACTCTCTTGGCTGGAAACACAAAGTTGAATTAGAAGATGGGATTAAAATGATGTATAAATGGTATCTAAAATCTAAAAATTATATGGAGAAAAATAAATGTTAAAATTTGCGTTAGTTGGTTGTGGAAGAATAGCAAAAAGACATAGTGAGTTATTGGGGCTTAATCAGATAGAAAGAGCTTCATTAGTAGCGGTTTGTGATATCATTGTAGAAAAAGCAAAAAATATAGGTGAACAGTTTAATATTCCTTATTACACAGATATGGATGAGATGATGCAAAAAGAAAATATTGATGTTGTGTCAGTTCTGTCTGAAAGTGGTTATCATGCAAAACATGTCATAAATCTTGCTAAATATGGTAAACATATAGTTGTTGAAAAACCAATGGCTCTAACTCTCGACGACGCAGATGCAATGATTAAATCTTGTGATGAAAATAATGCGAGATTATTTGTAGTTAAGCAAAATAGATTTAACGTGCCCGTTGTAAAGCTCAAAGAGGCTTTGGAAGCTAATAGATTTGGAAAACTAGTTCTTGGAACCATTAGGGTTAGATGGTGTAGGGATCAAAACTATTATGATCAAGCTTCTTGGAGAGGAAAATGGTCTATGGACGGTGGAGTTTTAACAAATCAAGCAAGTCACCATGTTGATTTATTAGAGTGGATGATGGGTGATGTAGAAAGTGTATTTGCTAAAAGTATGACAGCCCTTGTAGATATAGAAGCAGAGGACACTGCCGTTGTAACTCTTAAGTTTAAAAATGGTGCTTTAGGCATCATAGAAGCAACTACGGCAACGCGACCTAAAGATTTAGAAGGTTCAATTTCAGTTTTAGGTGAAAAAGGAACAGTGGAAATTGGAGGCTTTGCAGTAAACAAAATGCTTCATTGGAATTTTAAAGAGCAATTAGATGGTGATGATGAAGTTATGGAAAAATATTCAGTAAATCCACCAAGCGTATATGGTTTTGGTCATCAAGCTTACTATGAACATGTTGTAGATAGTATTTTAAACAATAAGGCTCAATTAGTTGATGGACTTGTCGGTAGAAAAAGTTTAGAACTCGTAACTGCTATTTATGAATCGATTGAAACGGGAAAAGAAGTGTTTTTGAGATTTAAACCAACTAAATGTAAATTGGGTCAAATCAGTGAATAAACCAATTATTTATAAATCGCAAATAAAAGATGTGACTTTTGGGATTGATGTAAAAATTGTCGAACCTTTAAATATTTATTGCTGTAAGATAGGAGACAACACTTTTATAGGTCCATTTGTAGAGATACAAAAAGATGTAAGCATAGGTAAAGATTGTAAGATACAGTCGCACTCCTTTATATGTGAGTTTGTTACCATTGGAGACAACACAGTCATAGCTCATGGAGTAGTGTTTATAAATGATCTGTTTACTAATGGTGGTCCGGCTAATGGGGATAAGAGCCTTTGGAAGAGCACAAATATAGGAAGTAATGTTTCAATTGGCTCAAATTCTACAATTTTACCCATAAGTATTTGCGATAATGTCGTAATTGGAGCCGGTTCGGTAGTTACGAAAGATATAAAAGAACCTGGTGTATATTTTGGTAATCCAGCTAAAAAAATGGAAAAATAAGATTATGATAAAATTTTTAGATTTAAAAAAACAATATGGGTGTATAAAAGAAGAGATAGATGAAGCTATAAAAAATGTTATAAGTGAAACAGCTTTTATAGGTGGAAAATATGTATCTCAATTTGAAAAAGAGTTTGCTATATATCAAGAAGCAAAATATTGTATAGGTGTTGGAAATGGTACGGATGCTTTAGAAATAGCTATAGAATCACTTGATTTACCACTAGGAAGTGAGGTTATTGTTCCTGCAAACAGTTTTATAGCATCATCAGAAGCAGTAACAAGAAGCGGACATAGAGTAGTGTTTTGTGATTGTAATGAAAATAACTACACTATATCAATTCCAAGTGTAAAATCAAAAATCAGTCCGAATACAAAAGCCATTATAGCTGTTCATCTTTATGGTCACCCATGTGATATGGATGAGATATTGAGCGTAGCAAAAGAGTATGATTTAAAAGTCATAGAAGATTGTGCTCAATCTCATGGTGCTGAGTATAAAGGTAAAAGAGTTGGAGCTATAGGAGATATAGGTACCTTTAGTTTTTATCCTGGTAAAAATCTTGGAGCTTACGGTGATGGTGGAGCTATACTTACAAACGATGAAAATTTAGCAAAAAAATGTAAAATGATAGCAAATCATGGTAGAATAGAAAAGTATAACCATGAGTTTGAAGGTAGAAATAGTAGACTTGATGGACTTCAAGCTGCCATTCTTTCTGTAAAATTAAAGCATCTTGATGCTTGGACTGATGCTAGAATAAAAGTATCTGATTATTATTTAAAAAATTTAAAAGAGGTAAAAGGTATAGTTTTGCCTAAAAGAGAAGATTGGGCTAAACAAGTTTATCATCTATTTGTCATAAGAACTAAAAGAAGAGATGAACTTCAACAATACCTAAAAGATAATGATATCCAATCTGGTATTCATTACCCAATAGCACTACCAAAGCTAAAAGCTTATGCTTACACCAATCAAACAAATGAAAAGTTTTTTGCTAATAAAAGTGATTCAGAATTATTGAGTTTGCCTATTGGTGATCATTTAAGCGATAATGATTTGTTAAAAGTTGTACTGACTATCAAAGGTTATTATGGTGAAATATAATCTTATTAAAGAGAAACTTATTAAAAATCCAAAAAAATGGTTAGTAACAGGGTGTGCTGGTTTCATAGGTTCGAATTTAGTAGAAGTACTTTTACAACTTAATCAGACTGTTGTAGGATTAGATAATTTTTCTACAGGTTATCAACATAACCTAGCTGATATAGAAAAAAATATCACGCCAGAACAATGGAAAAGATTTGTTTTTGTTGAAGGCGATATCACAAACTTCGATACTTGTATGTCTGTTACAAAGGATGTAAATATTGTTCTTCATCAAGCAGCACTTGGTTCTGTTCCTAGATCGATTGATAACCCGATTATTACAAACAATGCTAACTTAACAGGCTTTTTAAACATGCTAACAGCTGCAAAAGAGAATGGTGTAAAAAGTTTTGTGTATGCATCTTCGTCCTCTGTTTATGGAGATTCTGGAGAACTTCCAAAAGTTGAAGAGAGAACCGGAAATCTTCTTTCTCCTTATGCAGTCACAAAATATGCAAATGAACTTTATATGGGTGTATTTCATAAGTGTTATGGAATGCAAGCCATCGGACTGAGATATTTTAATGTTTTTGGAAAAAGACAAGATCCAAATGGAGCTTATGCTGCGGTAATGCCAAAATGGATAGGGCAGATGTTGAGTGGAGAAGATGTTTACATTAATGGCGATGGTGAAACTAGTAGAGATTTTACTTACATTGATAATGTTCTCCAAGCAAATATCATGGCTGGAACTACTACAAATGCAGAAGCCTTTGGTAAAGCGTATAATACCGCTGCAGGTGGAAGAGAAACTCTAAACAACTTATACCAAGCCATAGCAAAAGAGTTAAAAGAAAATCTTCCATACTTAGAAATAAAAGAACCAATTTATAGAGATTTTAGAGCAGGAGACATCAGACACTCCAACGCTAATATAGACAAGGCAAAAAAACTACTAGGATATAAACCAACTCATACTTTAGAAGATGGTTTGAAAGAGTCTATACAATGGTATATAAACGACATAAAAGGAAAAAAATAATGGAAAACAGCAAAATCTGTATAATAGGTTTAGGTTATGTTGGGCTTCCATTAGCTCACGCTTTTTCGGCAAAATACAAAGTAGTAGGTTTTGACATATCTAAGTGGAGAATAGATGAGCTTAGAAGTGGTCATGACAGAACACTTGAACTAGACGAATCACAAGTCAATGAAGCACTAGCAAATTGCATGGAATTTACTTTAAATATAGATGACATAAAAGATAGCAATGTCTTCATTGTTACAGTACCAACACCTATAGATAAAAATAAAAGACCAGATTTAACACCACTTATAAAAGCAAGTGAGACAATAGGGAAGGTTCTTAAAAAAGATGACATTGTCATTTATGAATCTACGGTTTATCCAGGAGCTACAGAAGAAGAGTGTGTTCCTATACTTGAAAAATTCTCAAATATGAAGTTTAACAAAGATTTCTTTTGTGGATATTCTCCTGAGCGAATCAATCCGGGAGATAAAGAACATACCGTTACTAAAATCAAAAAAGTAACAGCAGGAAGCACACCTGAAATAGGTGAAAAAGTGAATGAACTTTACGCAAGTATCATCACAGCAGGGACTCATTTAGCCCCAACTATAAAAGTAGCAGAAGCTGCAAAAGTAATAGAAAACTCACAAAGAGATATAAACATAGCATTTGTAAATGAACTTGCAATGATTTTTAATAAACTAGGAATAAATACAAATGATGTTTTAGAAGCTGCTGGAACAAAATGGAACTTTTTACCATTTAGACCAGGACTTGTAGGTGGACACTGTATTGGAGTGGATCCATACTACCTAACACACAAAGCCCAACAAGTTGGATACAATCCTGAAATTATACTAGCCGGAAGAAGGCTAAATGACAACATGGGCATCTACGTAGCTAATCAAGTAATAAAACTCATGATAAAAAAAGGCCATAAAATTGAAGGATCAAAAGTACTAGTGCTTGGTATAACTTTTAAAGAAAATTGCCCAGATATTAGAAATAGTAGGGTTATAGACGTCATAAGAGAACTTCAGGAGTTTGGATGTAATGTAAAGGTAAGCGACTATTGGGCAGACACTGATGAAGTTAAAAAAGAATTTAACTTTGACTTAGTTAGTCATTCTAAACTTGATTCTAAAGAACTAAAAGATTATGATACTATCATTTTAGCAGTAGCGCATGAAAAATTTAAAATCTTTAATTTGGATAATAAGAATCAGGTT
>JBLIEY010000124.1:0-7945 GCA_047633475.1 Sulfurimonas sp. | reverse complement strand
ACGCAGCATTTTCACCTTCAAATTCACCAACACCCATTAGCGCCATACCTTTATGACTCATTACTGTTTGTAAATCGGCAAAGTCAAGGTTAATATCATTTTCACCGCTTGATAAAATAACACCTGAAGTACCACTAACAGCTTGAGCAAGAACACTATCTACTATTTTAAAGCTTTCTTTCATACCAAGTCTTCTGTCAATAATGGAAAGAAGTTTGTCATTAGGAATAACTACTATTGAGTCACTCTCTTTTTTCAACTCTTCAAGACCAGCTTCAGCAAGTTTAAGACGTTTTCTACCTTCAAATGCAAAAGGTTTAGTAACGATAGATATTGTTAAAGCTCCAACCTCTTTTGCAATTTGGGCAACAACAGGAGCAGCACCAGTACCAGTACCACCACCAAGACCAGCAGATATAAATACAATATCAGCACCCTCTAGGGCAGACCTAATCTCATCATAACTCTCTAATGCAGAATCTTTTCCAATAGCTGGCTTCATTCCAGCACCAAGACCCTTAGTTAGTTTTGTTCCAATCTGAATCTTAGAAGTATTTTCTGCTTCGTTGAGAACTTGTGCATCAGTATTAATCATAATCATTTCGATGCCAGTAACACCTTCTCTAATCATATGACTAATCATATTACCACCACCACCACCAACTCCGACAGCTATAATCCTAGCTCCATTTGAGTTGTTTGCTTCTTTAATATTAAATGGTTCCATCTCTTACTCCTTTAAAATAGCTGGGTAGCCCAGTTCCAAAACTTACTTAATGCTCCAGCTTCATCACTCTTCTTCTCTCTTTTAGATGGGAGAGTAACCATTTTTGCTGTTTCTTCTTCGTCTACAGATGGAGCGATAGGTATCTCAGGTTCATCTTCGAAGTTTACTTTACTTTTTTCTACTGGAATTTCTTTTGAGTGACGCACTCTCTTATTTACATCAATTTCATAAGGAGTGTAAAAATTTGCACTATACATTACTAAACCAATCGCACTTGAAAATTCTGCACTTCTTAAATTATCAAATAGTCCATCCATTTCAATTGGACGAGCAAGACGAACAGGTACTGAGCCAAAAGTAGCTACTGCCAAATCTCTTATCCCTTCCATTCTTGAAAAGCCACCAGTTAAAACAATACCAGCTCCAAGTTGATCTTTAAGACCACTATTTTCAATGAACTGAGCTAAGATCATAAGAGTCTCTTCAACTCTTGCAAAGATTACATTATGAACTACTTCTAGAGATACTTCATGAGTTGTATTCTCATCACCAATGATTGGAAGTTCAATAAGCTCATTACTTGGTGTTAGTAATGAGCCATAACTTAGTTTTACACTATCTGCAATATTTAGTGGTGTATGTAATGCCATTGAGAGATCACTAGTTACATGGTTTGAACCAACACCTAAAAAGTCATTGTATCTGATAGAGTTACCAGAATGAATAGTGATATTGCTTGTGTTGCCACCCATATCTATAACAGCTACACCTAATTCTTTTTCATCATCATTTAGAGTTGCAATAGAAGATGCATAGCCATTTAATACAATGTTCGCTACTTCAACACCAGCTCCGCGAACAGCTTTTTTGAGGTTGTTAAGATTTGATTTTTGAGTAGTGATTATATGAGTTTCTACTTCAAGTCTTGAAGCATTCATTCCAAGAGGATCTTCGATAAAATCTTGATCATCAACTTTAAAGTTAAAAGGAAGGGCATGAAGAATATCATATTCATTTGGAATGTTAGCATTGTACAGAGATGTGTGCATAACACGTTCAATCTCTTTAAAGCTAATCTCTTTGTTTTGAATATTTACAATACCATTAGAGTTTAAACTTTTTGTATAAGCACCAGATATAGATACTACAGCAGTTTTTACATCGCTACCAGATACTCGTTTTGCATCATTTAAAGCTGTCTTAATAGACTTAGAAGCTAACTCTATATTAGTTATGCTTCCTTTTTTTAAACCCTGTGCTTTAGAAGTTCCTGCACCTGTAATAGCTATTGAATTATCATCAGATATTTCGGCGATAATAGCGCATATCTTTGTAGAACCAATATCTATGGCTAAAACAGTTCTGCTCAACTTAGAGTCCTTCTATAAATATCTCTGTTTTGTACTTGTTCTTTAGGTTTCTAATTAGACCTTCATTAAACATAGCACTTTTTAATCTAACAACTGAATTGCTTGGATTAGTATTAGTTTTGTTAAGCAGTTTCTGTTCCAATATGTTATATAAAACAACATTACCATTGTTTAATGAAATAAAACCTCTTTTTTTATTTGAAGAAAAAAGAGCAACAAGAAATTCGCTTGCATCTGCAGCATTCATATTAGTTAGTTTAGCAGCATCTGCACTTGTAATAAAGTCTGTTGTAGTACCACTGAACGTATCTATAGAATTATTAGCTAACTCGAAAAGTTTGTTTCTCTTTTGCTCTTGAATAAACATAGGTAAAACATCTTTTTTAGCTTCTAAAAATGTTTTTGTATTTGCAGGATTTACTTTAACTAACTCAAAAGTAAAATATTCTTCATTTACTAAAATTGGTTTTAGGTAAGGAGATAATTTAGATAGTTTAGAGATTTTATCTAAAACGTCTTTACCATATGGATTTGCAGAAGCTGAAATAGTCTCACTTTGTATCTCTATATCAGATTCTAACTTGCCTTTTTTGTAAGCTATGTAAGTTCTTAGGGCAGAATCTTTAGTTGCTTTAGCATCTAATTCAACAATCACAGATTCTTTTGCTTTATCTAATTCTAGAAGCTTTCCTTCTGCATCTTTGAAGTGAGTTTTGTTAGCAGCATAATACTCGTTAATTTTACTTTCTTCATATGTATTTGATAATTTATCTTGTTTTATGTATTTGATATCATAACTAACTTCATTCATAAACTCTTGTTGTCTTGCTTCCCAATAAGGTTTAAGTGTTTCATCTGAATACTTAAGATCTATTTGGTCGTCGCTAAGAACTTTGTAGTTTATTTTATCGGTAATATTTAAAATAGTTTCATTTATATTTAGTTCGTTAGCGCTAACATCAACTGGAAGCATTTTTAGTGTTTTTTGAATTAAAAGTCTTTTCTTCTCAGCCTCTTCATATTCTTTTACACTCATGTTGTTTCTTGAAAGAATTTGCTTGTAAATTTCTTTGTCAAAAACACCATCTGTGTAAAAAGACTTCTGAGTTTTCAATTCATTTAAAAGATCTGCATCACTAACAGTCAAATAGTATGAATTTGCAAGATTTATGATGAGGGCTTGTTCTGTCAAGAGTTTTAGTGCTTGAGCTTTAAGTCCAAAGCTTTTTGCTTTTTCTTCATCAAAATTTCCCTGAAACATTTTGTTGTACTGAGAGTAAAGGTTAGAGTAAGTTCTTTGTAGTTCACCCATTGTCACTTCAACACTTCCAACTTTGGCTACTGAACCACCTTTGTCATTGTAAGAATACTGACCCCAACCAACAAAACCTGCTCCAACGAAAGCTATAGTAGAAATCCAGATAGTAATTATCAGGTATTTTTTATGTCTTTGCATCCATGTAATCATCTATTTTATTACCTTATGTATGATATTTTTGTAATTCTAGGTAAATTCTTATTAAACCTTGATAAAGACAGGATACATTGGAGCAATTTTATTGTAAATAAGGAATTTAAAAAATAAAATACTAAGCATTTTATTTGAAGGGTTTTAGTGGAAAAAAGTTTGTAAATGCTAAGAATAAATTCTTTTTAAATATTCTATAAAATTATTGAACTAAAGTCCAATAATTTTTTCAATATCTTGAGCTAATACCACACCGTCTTTATGCCACAGTGTAGAGTTTTCATTTTCATATATAATCATTGTTGGTACTTGAATTACACCATATTTTTGGGCTAGTTCTTCAGATTCACCGCAGTCAATTTCAAGAACAGATACATTGTCATGGTTATCATCAATCTCTTCTAATTCAAAGTCAAGTGCTATACATGCATCACAATACTCTGATCCAAATTTTATGATTACTATATGAGCTTTGTCAAATTCTGCTTTTAGTATTTCTTGAAAATTTTCTTCATTAACTTCTATAAATGCCATATTTTTGCCTTGTTATTAATCGAATAAGTATTCACTAGAAGAACCATCTAAAGTTAATAATCTACAACTTTTTTCTAGTATTGCTAATTTTTTTGCCATTTCATGAAGGTCTCTGTTATATGAATATACTCCATATCCACGAATGACCATAATATTTGTTTTGTTAGTTTGTAAATAATATGCAATTTCACTTTGTGCTCTATCGTACCAATTTTCAAATTTTTTTGGATTAAAAATCTCTATAGAACCAAGTTCTTTCATTCCAAAGTAATCAGTTGGAGTTATCATGTTGTGCTTTAGTGAATAAGCAGTTGTAAAAGGTGGCATTGTAAAAGAAACAAACTTTGCATCTGAGATTTGTGAGTAGATGCTAAAGTGTATACTTGCATCTATACTAGCCTGATTCCATCTATAATCTTTTTTGAAATACAACTCTATGAGAGAATGTTCATCTAAGTTATCAAAAACAGTTTCTTTAGTATTTATTAAAAAACGATTTGACTCTGTTTTGGCAGATAAAGAACCGTGGAAGATACCAAAGAAGTCTTTTCTAAACATGGACAAAGCTAAAGTTGTTAACTGTTTTTTTAATTGTTGCAGATTCATTTAACGTCTCTACCTTTATAATTTTTAGTAGTTTATCATAAATTATCTTTTACTTTCTTGCAAAGCAAAGTCTAATTTTTTAACAATTTTAACACACCTTGTGCTGCTTGTTTCCCTTGCCCCATAACACCTGTTAAGAGATAACCGCCCGTTGGTGCTTCCCAATCTAGCATTTCTCCAGCACAAAATACCCCAGGAAAATCCTTGAGCATAAGATTCTGATCTAAATTTTTAAATTCTAAACCACCAGATGTGCTAATTGCCTCTTCAATAGGTCTAAAAGAATCTAATATTAAGGGAAATTTTTTAAGTGTCTTTGCCACTAACTCTGCTTGAGTTAAAGATTCTTTTGTTAATACTTCTCTTAACAAAGAAGCTTTAATGCCAGACAATCCTAAGCGTTTCCAAAAGGCGCTTAAACTTTGTTTTCCATGTTTTGCACTCAACTGTTTTTCTAGCTTACTCTGCGTACGATGGGGAAATAAGTCTAGATAAACTGTAAACGGAGATTTTTTCTCTATTTGCTCTCTGATATATTTAGAATTACTATAGATTAAATTTCCCTCAACTCCGTACTCACTTACTAAGAGTTCTCCCAGTTTTGATTGGGTATTGCCATTAATATCTGTAAAACTAAGTTCTACATTTTTTAGAGGTGTGCCAGAAAAATTCTTTTTAAACACTTCTGAGAAAGTGACATTAAAACCCATGTTAGCAGGTTTAAGAGGGGCTATGTTTAGTCCTTTGTCTTTTAGTATAACTGTCCATTTTCCAGTCGAGCCTAATTGTGGCCAAGAAGCGCCACCTAAAGCTAAAATAACTGCATCAAAAGAATAATCTTTGAGACCATCAGGTGTTTGAAATTGCCAAATATCCTTAGACCAAGCCACCAAATGATGTTTCATTTTGAACGTGGTATTATTTGCCTTGAGTTGAAGTAACCAAGCACGTAGCAAAGGTCCAGCTTTTTTATCTAGTGGATACACTTTGCCAGAGGAGCCAACAAAGGTTTCAAAACCAAGGCTTTGTGACCACAAGCGCATGTCATTTGGAGTAAATGCATCAAGAGACGGTTGTAAAAAAGACTTGGCTTCAAAATAACGGCTACAAAAGATAGAAAATTCCTCTGAGTGAGTAATGTTTAAACCACCACGTCCTGCTTGCAAAAACTTACGTCCAGCAGAAGGCATAGAATCAAATACAGTCGGATTATAGCCTGCTTCAGACAAGACTTGCGCAGCCATTAAACCTGCAGGGCCAGCTCCAATAATAGCAATCTTAGCTGACATGTTTTGCAACATAGATCTAATCCTTTTTTTCTATTAAACTTTCTTCTATACATAAGCATGATTATATCGAATTTCTTAGAATTTAATCTGTTTTTAATTATGACAATATTATGACAATATTGAAAAAAAACTTGCTATAATGCGCTTCATAAAGTTTAATAAGGTTATAAATATAAAAAAATTATTGTTATTCTCTTTTACAAAACAAAATTTATCTGCACTAAATATAGGTGAAGTTTCTCAAGAAAGACCTTCTAATTTATTAGAAGTATGTACCCAATGGTAGAATATGCGTTTTACATTTAAATATAAATTTATTTTATCTTTTGTCATTATAGAACTTTTTTTTATTTCATTGATCGTTTTTTTTAACTTCTCATCATTAAATACTTTGTCAAAATCACTGATTGATGAGAAGATACAAGTTACCTCGAAGCTATTTACTGAGCTAATAAAAACACCACTCATTACTAAAGATTTAAAGACAATAGATAGTGCAGTTGAGGCCCTAATAAAACTTAAAAATATTGCTGGAGTTAAAATTATAGGTAAGAATGATAATATTATTTCTCACCACCATAATAAAAATAGTGATTATCAAATTATTTTCAGTAATTATTTCAATGAAATTAAAATAGATGGCAGAACATTCAAAAAATTAATTACACCTATTATAGTGGATGGTGAAATATTAGGTACAACAAAAATTGTATTCAACATCACGGATAGTTTAAGAATTATTCAAAATGACAAAAAAATAACCTATATCTTTGTTCTGTTAGAAATCATACTTAGCTTTATACTTGTATATTTTATTGGTCACAAGCTTACAAAATCACTAAATATACTTACATCAGCGGCTGAACAAATTGCTCAAAATGATCAAATAATAATTCCTGAGGTAGGAGAAAGTATTAGTGAGATATTTATTCTCTCAAATGCACTTCGTATTATGCAAGAGAGAATCACTCAAAGAAATAATAATCTTGTAACTGAAAGAAACTTTTATACAGAAATACTAAATCAAGCTAATAGTGTCATTTTAGTTATGAATACTATAGGGAAAATAGTTCTTAGTAATAAAATTGTAGAAAAATCAACTGGATATACTCAAAATGAAATACAAGGTAAAGTACAGTGGGAAGTATTTATGCCTAAAAATATTCGAGCCAAAGCCAAAGCCAGATTTTTGAATATGGGTGTTGATGATTTTCCTACTTTAGATGAAAGTATTTGGAATACGAAAGACGGCTCATCTTTGTTTTTTGCGTGTAGAAGTTCTTGTATCATTAATGAAAATCGAGATATAGAATATATCATTATAGTTGCTGCTGATATAACAGCAAAAAAGAAGGCAGGCAAAGAATTGCAAAAATATATTGAGCTTGTTGATGAAAATGTAATGATAACCCAGACGGATTTACAAGGCATCACGATAAATGTCAGTCAATCATTTTGTAAATTTACCGGCTACTCACGAGAAGAGCTAATAGGGCAAAAAAATAATATTTTTAAAGATGCTAAAACGCCGAATTCTGTATATGAAGATTTATGGATGACTATTCAAAGTGGACATGCATGGCATGGAGAGATAAGGAACATAGCCAAAGATGGACATTTTTACTGGGTTGATGTTTCTATTTATCCTGATTATAACGATGATGGCGAAATTATTGGATATGACGCTATTCGTCTTGATATTACAAATAGAAAACTTTTAGAAGAGCTTTCTATTACTGACTCTTTGACTAAACTGTATAATAGAAGACATTTCGACAATGTTTTTCAAAGAGAAATAAATAAGGCAAAAAGAGATAAAAAAATATTTTGTTTGTTATCCTTAGATGTAGATAATTTTAAACTATACAATGACACTTATGGTCATTATATGGGAGATGTAGTTCTTTTTAATATAGCTAATGTTTTAAAACAAAATATGAAAAGATCTAGT
>JBLIEY010000123.1:0-7945 GCA_047633475.1 Sulfurimonas sp. | reverse complement strand
AGCTTAAAAGTCATCGCAGTTCTAATAAGCATTAATGGATCAAGATAAACCTTAGAATAAATATTTTGTAGCTTATAGTCTATTCTAGGTCCTTTTACACCTAAAAAAGATTTTGCATTGTTTTCTAACTTCTCAGCTGAATCATATAAATCTGAACTTTTACTATATCCTAAAATAATAGAAACAATGCCCCACAACTTGTAAAGATTGAACTCTTTTTCATCAAATGTTACAGTAGAAGCTTTTCTATATAAATCTGGGAACTTTTTTTTGTAGTTTTCTAGTAACTTTGTCCCTGATTCATTCGTAGATGCTATTGTTTGAAAAATCTCTTCAATACTAGTATATTTTGATTTAAATGATAAATATTCAATAAGTCCAAATTTTTTTGCATAAACTAAAATATTGTTATGGTAGTCTTTACTTAGATTAAGTCCAACTACTATTTTTTCAAAGAAGCCATGTTCTTTAATAACAGAGTTAAAAGAACCTATGTACGGTATAGTTGGCTCTGAAGTTAGTACAAAATTAGGAAGTCCTTTGCTTCCACCTAAAATTATGACGTTATGATCACTAACAACACACTCTATTGGTTCTAATATTTTTTTAACATCAACAATACGAAGTTCATCTTGATAATCTATTTTATCTCTTGTAATAAATACAAAATTTACTCCAAGTTTATTAAGTTCTACTAACGTCAAATGAAGTATAAAGTCATCCGCAAGTTTAAATCTAAACAGTTCATCTTCTAAATCTTCAAAGTCCATTTTGAACTTTAGATTTGTTTTTAGTCTTATAAAAGGTTTTTCAATTGCACCTAATGCAACTATCTCATTCTTTGTCACATTTGTATACTTAGAGATAGATGCTAAGTCATAACTAACGATATCATAGGATATATCATTACACTTTTGACTTAGCTGACCTATGTAAAATTCTCCATAAAAAGTATTTATTTTTACAACTGAGTTATTGTTTATAGAGTTTGCAATCTTTTCGAACTCACTTTTATAGTTTCCTGGTTTAGTATCTACTCCATATCCACATACTTCACATTCACAAAAAGGGTTATAATAATCTTCACTATCTTCATTTAAAACTTTTCTTAAGCAACTTGGACAAAAAGACAAAGGAAGTTTTTTTGTTTGTGTTAGAGGAATAAACTTGTTATCTGGCATAGTATCTACTACATTAACAAGAGTGTTTTTTAAAAATATGGAATGTGGTAATTCTAGAGAAAGTTCATCTGCAAACTCCTCAAGTAAGTCAGTATTCTCAGACTCTACATATACTTTAATTGTTTCACCTGACTTAATCATAGTACTTTTCAACTCTGTTTCTTGCAATTTTCTTGCTAATATTTTATCATATACTAATGAAGCAGATTCATATTTAAATAATAATTCTAGTACCATTCTGTACCCCTTAAATGTGATTTTCTAGCTATATCTTGAAGTACAGCTTCACTATTTTTCACGCTAACTTCTACACCTAATTCTTTTACATACTTAATAATAGAGTCTTCCATAGTCACACTACCTTTTAAGACTTCATCTGTCATAGTAAAGGTTGAGTTCTCACCAATAACATATGGTATAACACCTACAATTTTAACAGGGGGTAAGTCTCCTAACATATCTATCATCTGAAGTGTTTGTAGCATCTCAACTTCATGAGCACTACCTTCCCATGTAATATATTCAGGAACAGCATCAAAATCAAAGCTGTAAACATCCCCAATATTTCCTCCAACAACATTAACACAGTCTATAAGTATAACTTTGTCATAATCAGTAATAATTGGGATAAGTATTTGAGCAAGAGTACCTCCGTCAATTAAAGCAACTGTATGCTCATCAGAAGTAAAACTATATTTTTCATCTAAGTAATTAGTTAAGTGAACTCCTATACCTTCATCCCCAAATAACACATTACCTATGCCTAATATTAGTACTTTCAAATTAAACCTTTTATATAAAATTGTTAAATAAATTCTTTACAAACAAGCATTTAACAATAATACTTGTTTATAAAAATTTCTTATAGGAAATAACTATTAAGCAAGGCTTCCCTTGCTAAATAGTTAATGCTTTTTATGCCATTTCAATCCACTAAAGATAGCGTCCATAGAACCTTCTTTACCAAATACCGCATTAAATATAGCCATGTAAACATGAGCTAAGACAAAAAACAATATACCCCAAGTTAAGATGTGGTGAATGACACGAACATTTGCAAGTCCGCCCATCATCACTTCTATACTTTTCATTGGAGCATAAAGAAATCCACCAAGTCCATCATGAAAAACATGTACATACATGATTAACCCAGTTATGATTAGAGCAAATAGCATAAGATAAAATGCTGCATAAGCAGCAGATTGAACCGGATTATAAACTCCATTTGCTTTTGGATGCTTCGTCATAAATAGGTAATAACCTACTTGTTGAACCCAAACTTTTAGATTATATACATCTTTTAAAGAATCTCTCTCTATCTTACATTCTCTTGTAAATAAAGTAATGTAAGTTTTAAATATCACTGCACATATTAGTACAAATCCAAAAATCAAATGCCAACTTCTAATCAAACTTTGCAAAAAATTCGTTGGTTCAGAATTTACTGCCGGCGTTAAAAAAGGGTCAGCTATATAAAATCCAGTTACTGTTAAAGCAACGATAGCAATCACTCTTATCCAATGTTGCCATCGGTAAGAAGGTGAAAATTCCATATGTTGTTGTATTTCTATATTCTCGTGAGCTTCACTATTCATATCTTCTCCTTTTAAACGCTACATCCACCATAAATTGGATCTAATTTGTACTCACTAAGTTTATTGCCTTTTGTATCCATTACGTGAACCGCACAAGCAATACATGGGTCAAAAGAGTGAATAATTCTAATGATTTCAAGTGGTTGTGTTAAATCTTCAATTTTAAGACCAATTAAATCTGCTTCATAAGGTCCTTTCTTGCCATTAGCATCCTCAGGAGATGCATTCCAAGTTGATGGAACAACAGCTTGATAGTTTTCAACAACACCATTTTTAATTCTAATCCAGTGGCTTAACATCCCTCTTGGAACATCACCAATACCTCTACCTCTATACTCTTTATCTTTATCAATGATATAAGGAGCACAAGTTTCTTCGTCAACTTTTAGATTTTCAATAAGATTCTCAAATGCAAGCAATGCATTGTCTGCAATTAGTTTTGCTTGTAACATTCTTGCTGCAGTTCTACCTAAAGTAGTAAATAATGCGGCTAAAGGAAGACCTGTTGTTTCTAAAAAATCACCAAGAACTTTTTTAACTTTTGGATTACCTTTTGCATAAGCAACTACTAAGCATGCTAATGGACCAACTTCCATTGGTTGTCCATCATATCTAGGTGCTTTAATCCAAGAATACTTATCTTTCTCATTAATCATCTTCGAGTGAATCATTTTCCCATCTGGTCCTACTGTTTCACCATCTACAAATCCTGTATAATTAGGAACTGTTTCACCATCATATGGGTGTAGTGGTTTGTCATTTTGGTACCATGCGTGGGTAGCTTCTTCAGTGATTAAATCTTCATCTATATCGAAAACTTTACTTAAGTCTCCGTTCATAACAATACCACTTTCAAATAATCTCTCACCACGACCTACAATAAAATCTTCATGAGCCATAAAGTTTTTAACACCGATTGGTTTAACAACTGAGATTTCTGTTTTGTACATTTCAGCAGCCATAACAACATCTGGATAATAAGCATGGTTAATAAAATTAGCCATTTCCTTGAACTTTGTCATATATTCACCCATTTTTGCAGGGTTTAAAATATCCATAACACAAGTTACTCCACCTACAGTTAAACTCTGTGGATGTGGATTTTTACCACCGAAGATTGCTAAAAGTTGAGCGGCAATTCTTTGCATTTCTAATGCTTTCAAATAGTGAGAAAGTGCTATAAGATTTTGCTCTGGAGTCAATTTATATGTTTTATGACCCCAATATGCATTAGCAAATGGCCCAAGTCCTTGAGGGTTTTTAGCAAATTTACCTATTTTTTCTTGAACTAGCTTAAGATCATTCTCACCGGTACCTATAGGATTGTCATCATATTTAAAAGCTAACTTACTTGCTTTTGCAGGGTCTGCACTAAGTGCTGATACAATATCAACCCAATCAACACCATGAAGGTGGTAAAAGTGTATAACATGGTCATGCATAAATAATGCTGCATTCATAAGTGATCGAACAAGTTCAGCATTGTAAGGTATCTTAATCCCTAGTGCATCTTCAACTGCCATTGTACTTTTAAGGTAATGAGAATAAGTACAAACACCACAGATTCTTTGCATCAATAATGGCACGTTTCTAGGGTCTCTTCCCTTTGCGATTACTTCAAGACCCCTCCATAAAGTTGAAGAAACAAAAGCATCTTCAACTATGCCATCATCACCAACAATAACCTCAGCTCTTAAGTGTCCTTCTATTCTTGTTATCGGATCTACTATTACTCTTTTTGACATATTAACTCCTCGATTAGTCTTTTGGATTTTTAACAGCTGATATTGCTGCGTGTGCTGCGATTCCAACTGCGGTAGCAGTAAGAAGGCCTAAACCAATTTTATCTGCTGTTGCATCTGAGCCAAGACCATCGAAAGATGTGTGAAATAGTCTGTCTGCCAGAGGTTCATGTAAAATACCCATAGTATCCCAGAAATCAGGTTCACTACATCCAGCACAACCATGTCCAGCTTGAACAGGCCAAGATGTTCCTTGGTTAAATCTTTGTCTAGAACAGTTGTTAAATGTGTAAGGACCTTTGCACCCCACTTTGTATAGACAGTAACCATTTTTAGCACCATGATCACCAAATTGCTCTACAAACTCACCAGCATCAAAGTGACCACGTCTTTCACACATATCATGAATTCTTAGTCCATAAGCCCATTTTGGTCTATTGTAAGCATCTAATGCGGGAAGTGTTCCATAAAGTAAAAAGTGCATTAGCGTTCCAACTATATTGCTTTCACTTGGAGGACAACCAGGTACATTTATTACTGGTTTATTTGTCACATTGCTAAGTGCAGTTGCATTAGTAGGGTTTGGAGCTGCTGCTTGAACACCACCAAATGCTGAACAAGTACCAATAGCAAAAATTGCCGCTGCATGCTCAGATGCATCTATAGCACTCTGTTCACCAGTTTTACCATGACCACCAATAGTTAGGAAGTGACTACCCTCCCCATGAGGAATCCCTCCTTCAACCATTAGAACATATCTGCCTTTATATTTTTCAATAGCATTTTCAAGATTTTGTTCTGCTTGCCACCCAACTGCACTCATAAGTGTTTCTTGATATTCTAAAGAAATATGATTAAAAATCAAACTGTCAATACTTGGACTTGATGATCTTAGTAAAGACTCAGTACACCCTGTACACTCTGCCATATGTAACCAAATCACAGGAAGTCTATCTGCAACTTCTGCTGCTTTTGCTATTAATGGTGTATAACTTGCTGGAAGAGCTAACAGAGCTGTTATACCCGCTGCCCACGTCATAAAATCTCTACGAGAAAACCCATTTTCTTCCATCAACTCAGGAATTGATTTTTGCTCAACCATCTTAGGTAACTTAGATAATTCATTAACTCTAGTTGATAACTGTTTATACAGAGTGTCACTCATCATAATTCTCTCCTCATTTTTGTTTCATTATCCCTTTAATTATTCATAAATGAATAATCATTCAGTGAGAATATTATATTAAAAAAACTTATAGAATTATTAAATTCATTAAATGTGCTACATTTGCATAGTTAACAATTATAAATCACAAAACAACAATTTAGCACTTAAAACTTCTCTAAAACATTGCATAATAGGGTTAGAAAGGGGGTATAAGAGGGTTAAAAAGGGGGTGAAGGATAATGAGTATAAAAAGTTTTAATATTGATATAATTTATTAGTATAAATAGCAGAATTTTAAAAATTGTTATAAAAAAAATTAAAAATAAGTAGCTAATGTGTTGTACAAACAGAACAAACATCAAAACTTTTAAAAACAAGTTCTGCTGTTTTAATATCATCTAACCCAATCATAGCTTGTTGTGATATTCCAGGATTCTGTTTTGTTCCAGTACCTAAGTTCCATTGTGTCGGAGTAATGATTTCATAATTTTTTATCACACCATTTTCTAACTCAACCTTATGTATAAGAGAGCCCCTAGCCGCTTCTACTGCACTTTCTCCATTAGCTGTAAGTTTTGAAATATCTATTTTAGGCTTAATATATGAAGGTTCATTTAAATCAAGTTTTTCTATTAATTCTTTTGAATGATTTAGAAGTTGAGCTATTTCACAGACTCTTGCAGTTATTCTGCTGAAGATATTATCTCCAAATCTCCTATGCGAATCTTTTACAAGTGGCACTTTATTTATCATAGCACGAGCTAATGGACCGACCTCGTAATACTTATTTTTATAGCTAACATTTTTTGCAAATGAATTTAAATTTTCATATTCTTTAACATTTTCTATAATGATACTTTTTGTAACACTAGTCTTAATAGATTTACCACTACTAAAGTAACTATTAGCTCCAAAAGCTATAAACCTATCATAAGACTTTCCATAATCTAAATAATTTTTTTGTTTTATTTCTCTTAAAATATCTGGTAAATCTCCATTACTTTTTAATAGTTTTTCAATATTATCACAGACTAAAAATTCTTCTGTATCTTCTTTTACAATGTTATCATGAAAAAACTTTACAGTCTCATCTATATAATGTTTTATTTTTATAATATCCATATCTGTAATATCGCATACTACTCCACCAACAATTGCATAAGAATTATGTGGATACTGTCCTCCAAACATAGCTATGGCTTTTGACATAAGTTGAGAAGGGTATGTAGCTTTAAGTACTTCTTGTTTTTTTCCAAACAAAGGTATCATGGTCAGATAAAACCATTTGAAGTGGTTTTGTACAAGTTCAAAGTTAAGAGTGAGTTCTCGTATTATTTCAGCTTTTTTAGATATTTCTATATTTTCATAACAATCTTCAAGAGCTTTTACAGTCGCTATAAGATGAGCCTGTCCACAGATGCCACATACCCTTGGATTTATTACAAGAGCATCTAGAGCTGTCTTGCCTTTTAAAATATTTTCTATATTCCTTGTACTCATAAACTCTATATCTACAAAATCAATTTTTCCATTTTCAAAACTAAAGTCTAGTTTTGCCTCACCTTCTATCTTTTCTATTAGCTCAATCATCAAATAACTTCTTTTCTAATCTGTCTATTCTAAATGCTTTTGTTATACCAGCAATTGTAATATATGTTCTTTTACCTACACCTAGTGGAAATTCCTCTGGAATTCCCATATTTTTTTTAGTAGCGAAAAGATTTTTTTTAGGAAATGTCGGTTCTGTACATCCCATACAAGGAAGTCCTATTCTAGTCTTAGAATTGACTTCATTCCAAAGTATCTTGTTACAACTCCCATGTGTAAAAGTTGCTTGGCATCCATGATCATAATACATACAACCTTCTACCTTACCAAAGTTATGATGATTTGCCTTATACTCAAAGTATTCATTTCTTGTACAACCATTGTGAATTGTATAGGCAAAGTAATTTTTTGGTCTTAAAAAATGATCTAGTTGTAAAGTAATACCTTTCTTTATTGCATATAGAGTGTTAACTAATATTTCTGGATGAACTGGACAACCTGAGAGAGAGATACTTTTATCATGGAGATGCTTAAACCTAAGAGTACATCTTTCTTTTTCAAAGTGTAAACCTGTTGTCTCTTTATAGCCACTTTCACTAAAAATTCCTCCAAAGCTTGCACAAGTTCCCACTGTAACTATTTTTTTTACAATTTTTGAATACTTGTTTATAATATCAACGATTGAAGTATCTGCTCTTTGAAATTCATCCG
>JBLIEY010000122.1:0-7969 GCA_047633475.1 Sulfurimonas sp. | reverse complement strand
TAGCTCACTCTCTAGCCCTTGTACATAGCCATAACAAGTATTTAAATCACTTTTAGACAACTCTATAATGTACCAAGTCCAATTAGAGTCAGGTGTGAAAAGCTTTACATGGCAGATAGGGTTAGTTGAACCTTCTGTTTCATATAGGTCTGGAACATCACTTAGTAGTGTTTGAGGAATAAGTTTACTCATTGATGCCTCCTCATAACTCTAACTGGCGTATAAAATCACCAACATACTCTAAAGCTATCACTTCTTTAAATGCAAATTCTGATAGATAAGTTTGATTACGCTTAAAAGATGTAAAGGCTTCCACAACATTATTACCAGTTCCATCACCAAGTATTTGCATATTATCAATTACTTTGTTATTTGGATCTTGTGTATAACCTTCATTTGTGAAAAATATGAACTCTTTCATTTTAAGCTGCTTGTTGCTGTTGCATTTGTTTGTACCACATCTTAGAAGCCCCATCCCATCTAAAACCACAAGCTTTAATGCTATCTTTAGAATTGAAGACAGTGTCTCTATCTCCCATAATTACGAGGTTTTGCTCTTTCTCCATTATTGTTAATCCAATATTGTAGAGTGAAGAATAGTCATTGGGATTATGTTGTGATGGTTGCTGTTGCTGAGTTTGTGTTTGATTGTTGTGAGTCTGGCTATAGTTTTGTTGCAACTGTGTTGGTTGTTGATGTTTACTTTTACCGTATAGTGAATTACCAAACTGATTACCAAAACTTCTAAGACTTCTTTTGATGGCATCTGTAACTGCCTCTTTAGCACCTCCCTCGTGTGCGTCAGCTAATGTTTTTGCTATTCCAGTACCAAAGCCTACATCTTCTCGATTAACCTCTTTAGAGTGTTGTATATCATATATAGTTATCTTGATTACTGCTTTGTAGCAAATGATATTGTTTTGGTTTTGGTTCATCTCTTGTGATACTTGATTTAAAGAACTTATCTCATAAGACCAATTACCATATCCAAATATACGATTAGCAGTTTCAATTATGTCAAACCCCTCTAAATAAGAGAGATTTACATTACCTTTAGAACGACTCTTTACTCTACTACTATCTAGCTCATAAGCTAGAACTTGTGTCTGTTTATCGTTAAACATATTTTTCTCCTTTATGCTGCTTCTTGAGAATCTACTAGACTTAGTAGTTCTGTAGCTTGATTGTTTGTACTGTTACGGCGAGAGTTGACCTTGATACGAGCTGGCACTTCTTCTTTAGTTACACCAACCTCTACAAACTTATCTATCTCATTCATTCCCTCTACTGTTAATATTGCATCTTTGACTGCTTGCTCATCAACTACCACACTGTAAAACCCTAGTTTAATAAGAGCTTCTTCATCTATGATTTTAAAAGTCTCTTTGAGCTTTGTCTTTTTAGGTGTAATAGTGATTGATGATATTGAAGTTCCATCTAATCTATCTATTCCATATTCAGCTAGAACGGATGCAGTAGCTTCAAGTGCAGTTGATTTTGCACTAGTGAGGTTTTTCTTTAGTGTTTGTAGCTCTTTTATGTCATCTGCTATGTAAGAGAGCTTGTTGTCTATCTCTTTGATACTAAGACCAATATAATCAGCCTTAGCATGGTAAGGCTTGTTTGATTCGAGGACTTGTCTGACATAATTTTTAAACCACTCTTGTTTATCTACATTTATGTTCTCTATTTCTGTCTGTAAACGATAGTTTGTCATTTTCATGAGTTTTCCTTTATTCGGTTTCTAGCAGAAGTGATGGTTTCTGCTGTTGTTTTAAAATTATCAACTTGAGTTATCAGTTGATTAAGACTTGAGAGTGAATGCTCAATATGTAGTTGAACTCCTGAAACAGTACTTATTGGTGTAGATGTTTTCTTTGCACATCTTTGTGCAAGTTGGAGTTGAAGTTGAATCATTTTAAGTTCTAATGCAAGAGTCTCAATAATATTTAGTGTTGTTTGCATTTGTAGTTAAGCAGCTAGGGCTAATGGTTCTTTGATAGAAGCAATTCTTTCTGCTATATCCCATAAGCCTTGGTTAATATCTTTATCTTTAGCAATAGAAGTAATTTCACGAGAAGTAAATCTTCGACCTGTTTTTTTGTTTACTCCAGAGATGCTTCCTGATAGTAAATTTTCTTGAATTACATTTAAAGTTGTATAGAGATCATTTTTATCATCTTCATCTCTATGAGGAACTAATAAATCTTTATAATTAACTTCTAGGTGTTTGGGGAATCTTAAGTCTAAACTAGACTTTGCAAATGCTTCTTTCTCACCTTCTGATAACTTGATAGATTCAAGTGTATTTATTTTATATTCAAGTTGTGGTTTAAAAGATGTAATTTTATCTATTGCATATTGGATATCATTAGTTCTATCTCCAATATGCTTTATTTTATACGACTCAAACACGCTGTCCGCAATGACTAAGCCATTTGAGCATACAAATCTAAATATGCCAGCAGATATACTAAAAGCTGTTGAACGATCATGAGAATTGAATAACAGTAGTTCAACTGCATTCTCTTTAGGACTAAGTAGATCATCGAAATGACGAAAGCGTACAAGGTGTCTTTGATATCCCTCTTTATCTTCATCTTTTACAGATGATTGTTGAACTGAGACAGGATGCCAGTTAAAAGACTTTATCTCGTTTATTACTTCTATTGAAGAAACGAAATGATATTTCTCACTTGTTTCATAATGTGGCTCTTGCGTAAAGAGAACTGGTGCTTGAGCTTTTAACTGCTCATTTGTTAGTGGTAGTTTTGACATGGGTATTTCCTTTGTGTTTTAGGTATATGTGAAGTTGAAAGTCTTATGACTGAAACTTATTCTTCTGTTGAATCTATGAACTCTTTGATAATGGTTGCTGAGGCAATGATAATAGCTAGTAGTATAGTTTTAGGTATCATTTACGCTCCTTGGAAGGGGTAGTAGTATAAGTTGTTAGCTGGAAAGAGAATATTTGTATCGATTCCTTTTAACATCTGTATAAGTGTCTCTTGTGGTTTTGAGAAAAACACAACTTCGGTTGGTGTGAGTCTATGCATTTTATTCCTTTTAGTTGATGTTCAAAGTATCTATTTGCTTTGAGTATATTTATGATATATGAGTATAAAAATATGAAAACCACTTTTACTCCTCCACTCCTTTATAAAAGTAGCAATATTTTTTTATTGCACTTCCTTTCTATTGATAATAATATTAGGAGTGTAAAATGAGAACAAATTTTGAAGAATTGATTCCAGCAAGAGTTTTGTTCAATTTAAAGGAAGTTGAGGAGCTTGGTGTATTAAAAATTGATATGGCTAAGAAACTTATATATAAAGGAAAACTTGAGGTAGTGAAAATAGGCAGTAAGTTACATATAAGTAGGTCTGAAATCATCCGTTTTCTTGAGTATAATCTTGTCCCAACGAATGTTTGTTAAAACAATTTGTCTATGTATAGCCCATATGGGCTATACATAGTTTTAATATTTTAATAACATTTCTTTTGAGACTTTGGTGGCTTTAAATATAATTTTTTCGTCAACTTTATTTTTTAAAAGTTTTTTTGCTATTTCGACTCTGATTTCATTTTCTGTCTTAGGTTTGTTTGTAAGATCATATCCTCTAAAGGTTTTTTTCATATATGATGGTAATTTAATAAAAATAGAATTCTTTAAATTTATAATTTCACTTTTAAAATTTAAAGTATCTCTGTAAAAAATACCAATTTGTGTACGGTTAGCCTTTAAATCTAATGTTGAAAGTCTATATAGTACTATAGCAAGTCGAGATGTTAAAATAAGGTGATCTTGAAAAAGGTAAAAATCTGCTTCTATCAATACTAGTGTATTACTATTTTCATCTGTAACATAAGCAGTATCTTTTATTAAATATTCAATATTACTAGAGATGGGAGTATTATCAAGGATATTATAGAATAAAAAATCTTCTATTTTAGGAAAATCTAAAATTTCTAAATAAAACATTATTATAGGAAATTCTTCTATATATAAGCGGTAGCTCCTTCTACTTTTTGTTAAATTTGATCTAGATAGAGATGAGTTGTCTAAATCATTGATCATATTAGAGTATTCACTTATTCCTACTATAGCTATATCTGTATAAAGTAGAGGGCAGTTTAGAGTCTTTAAGTCATAAAAAAAATCTTCATAAATCTCATTAACAAATAAGACAATATTTTTGTCAATATTTTTATTAATTTCCTCAAGTGATTTTAAACGGTGTTCTGTATTGATTATATAAATGTCACACCAAGGTGTTTGATAAGAATACTCATCACTATGTGGTCCTTTATCTTTAAGTGTAACCGTTTCTTTAGTTGCATATACTAGATTGTAAATTAATTTTTGTAACTCATCGAAATAAGTTTCTTCTTTCCCAAATATTACTAAATATTCTTCATTTACTTGCTCTTCTCTTGTCTTATTAAACCATTCATACCATAAGTTATTTTTTATTTCATCATCAATTAACATCTGTATTCCCTTTAAAATAGCTAGTAAACCCTTAACTATAGGGAGTTAAGCCAACTTAACACATATTTTATAAATAAGTTATAAACTTAATATAAATATGTATTAAATAAGTTATAAGTATATTAAAACTTGTTTTAAATATCTTTTAAATAAGTTATAATTTACCATATATGTCTAAATTACTATTAAAGTTTTAGGTAAATATAAAAAAGTTGAATTGTTTGAATAATTCATAATTTTGTTTATGATAGACAGTAAAGTATAAAAGAGACCGAGTGAGTGTAAAAGAACTGTAGTATATGACTCCTTTTTAGCACTTTATTTTTTCATCATTTCAATAACTCTATATATTTGTTCATCTGTAGCTTCTGGATAAATATTCTTAAGCGCTGTAAATTCATCTTCTTCAATATCTACATCGATAATATCATCGGGCTTATCCATTAATGCATTAAATGTATTTTGAGCTTCAATAGCTCGTTCAGTTCCATCACCAAGATAAGCCTTTTCAGTTGTGGCTAAAAGTTTATGAGATAGCATTTTACTTACGGCATATATATCAGCCCCATTTCTGAGTGCGACAACAGCTACCATTGAACGGATATCATGCATGACCATACCATGTACACCAATATCAGTCATTGCTTTATGAAAATGGTAGTTAGCTGCATCTCTTTTGAGATCGAAGACTTTATTCTTTGTGGTCTTTTGAGACTTTATAGCATTTAGGAGTAAGGGAGTTAAAACATAAGTAGAAGATGTTTTTGTTTTAGTGATCTCTTTTGGTAGTGTAAAAGTAGAATCTCTAAAATTAAGGTGCTTATATTCTAGTTGTAAAGTTTCACCTATTCTTCTTCCACTAAGCAAAAAAGCAAAGATTCCCCTCATTATTGGATGAGGATACCCTAACAAAGTTTTTGTAATTTTCTTTGCATCATCATCACTACCTTTAAAAGTTCTTTTTTTATCATTCTTTGGTAGTATGATTTTTTTCCAGTTTAGGTGGATGTCATTTAGTTCTAAGAGAGGTTTCATTACCATCTTTACAACATTAATAGTTGAAGGGGACTTGTTTTTACTTATCATATAGTTTATTAGGTTTTGAATATCATCTTCTGTAAGATCATCAATTATTTTGTTTTTCAGTCTGATTAAATGAGTGTTATAGCAACTCTCATATATCCGTATAGTATTATAACTTTGATTTATTTTTTTTCCAGTAATCCACGCTTCATAAATTGATGATAATTTTCTATCTTTAGTATCTATTTTTTTAAATATTTTTTTTTCAGTTGAAAGAGTTCCTTTTGTTCTAAGTCTTTCTTTCATTTCCTCTCTATTACCAAGTAGTGAACTTACAGCTTTTGCTATAGATGTTCCCTTTGGAATCTGAAACGATAGTTTACCTCGACATCTTTTGCTATTATGTACAGCCTCTACAGCCACCTGAATTTTATATATCCTATTTGGAGGTCTAGTCTCATTCTCTTTTGTATATCTTACTTCAGTATCTTTAAGCAAAATATACATTCCACTTGCAGAAGCATTGTTAAGTTTGATTTTTACTGGTTTATATTCTGAAATACCCATGGATAGTACCTTTGTTGCAAATCCCTACTTTTGGCTAAAAATAACAATAGAAGTAGGGATTTTTGTAGATATTAGTAACTTATTGTATCTGGATGTATTTAAGAGGAAGCTTACAAAACCCTATATTAAAGGGTTTTGTAAGTAAATGTAGTAAGTTGTATATATATTAGTTCATCAACCTATTAATATCGTTAAAGAGACCTAATCCCATCAGTGAAAAAAGTATTACCCATCCGGCAATTGTTAGTTTTACTATTATATCTTCACTTGCTTCTCTTCTAAAGATAAACTCATAGAGGTTAAACATAATGTGTCCCCCATCAAGTGCGGGAATTGGTAAGAGATTTAAAACGCCTAAATTTACAGAGATAAGTGCTGCAAAAAATAATACACTCATCCATCCAGCGTCTGTAGCATCTGAAGTAAGTTTTACGATGCTGATAACTCCGCCCAACTCTTTAGCAGGAACCTCTCCAAGTATTAGCTTTTTAAGCCCAGTAAATATCATAGTTGACGCAAAGATAGTTTGTTCACTCGCATAAGATAGAGTCTCAGATGGGTTTAGTTTTAGTTTATGAAAAACTCCTGCACTTCCAATTCCAATCATCTTTCTTTGTACAATTTCGTTGAACATATTTGTAGTCTGTTTTATATTAGGTGTAAGAGATTTAACTTCTATAAACCCATCTCTTAGTATTTCTACATTTATAGATCCCTTTGAGTTTTTTATGATTTTTGCCATTTCTTTCCATGCAGTTATATCAACTCCATTTATAGATTTAATGGTGTCATTACTTTTAAGTCCTGCAATCTGTGCTGGGGAATCTTTAACTACATCTCCTATTACAGGAGATAAAATATTTGGTCCACCTAAAGCTATAATAAAGTAAAGAACAAAGGCCAATATAAAGTTAGCCAGAGGTCCAGCAAGAAGAATGAAGATTTTTTGCATAGGTGTTTTAACATTATAGCTATCTGCGTCTAAACTTTTTTTAGTTGGATCAGAATCATCTTGACCTTTCATACGAACATATCCACCAAGAGGAACAGCAGAGATGCTCCACTCTGTTTTCCATTTTTTGAATGTAAATATTCTCTTTCCAAAACCGATGCTAAATACTTCTACTGAAACACCCATCATTCTTGCGGCAAAGTAGTGCCCTAACTCATGAAAAAATATAAGTGCAGAAATAACTAAAAGTGATACTAGCATACCCATTAGATTTCACCTTTTAGAAGAGCTTTTCTAAAGCCCCAAAGATACTCTAGTCCTGAGTAAACCGTAAGTGCTACTGCTAACCATAAAAGCTCGTTTCCAAATGACCAATGCATAAGTAAAAAACCAATAGCTATCATTTGTGCTACAGTTTTTATTTTCCCAGCCCATGAAGCTTTTACGTCAATACCTTCACTTACTGCTACAGTTCTTATACCTGTGATAAAAAGCTCACGTACGATGATGATATATATAGCCCAGGCAGAAGCTTCCCCAATCATCATTAGACCTAGAAATGCTGCTAAAGTTAGCATCTTATCCGCTAGTGGATCTAATATGCCACCAAGCAAAGTTATCTGATCCCACTCTCTTGCAATATACCCATCGAAAAAATCTGTGGTAGATGCTAAAACAAATAAAAGAGTAGCAAAGTAGTAGTTCCAAGATATATGGAAACCATTGTCTGTAAATATTTGTGGATTTAAAATTACCCAAAACATCAAAGGCGCCAAAAGTATACGCAAAGATGCTAAGGCATTTGGAAGGTTAAACAAAAAAAGTCCTTGAATTTATAATTAATGTGATTTTAACTTTTTTTTGCTAAATTATTGCTCAAATAGTTAAACAAGTATATTTAACTTGTCATTTTTCAAAATGAAGCTTATTTAAAT
>JBLIEY010000121.1:0-8189 GCA_047633475.1 Sulfurimonas sp. | reverse complement strand
GATAAAATACAAGAAATTTATAATTATGAGAAAAAGATAAAGGAATTTAAAAATTGAATAAAATGTCATCAGATACAAAGTTAACTATTGCTTACATAGTAATTGCATTTATATTTTCAGTAGCAATTCGTATGATTTGGGTTTATCAGTTTGGTGGGTATGAAGCATTTATGTTTAATTCTCAGTTTATGATAAACACAAATGATGGCTACTTTTGGGCTGAGGGTGCTAGAGATCTTCTTAGTGGTATTTCCCAAGATAATGATCTCTCTCCCATAACAACGGCAGCATCTCAGTTAACAGCACTCTTCGCTTATATATTGCCTTTTTCTTTTGAATCTGTCATCTTTTATATGCCGGTTGTTCTAAGCTCACTTATTGTTATCCCAATGATTCTTATTGCTAAAAGCATAGATAATTTAGAACTTGGATTTATAGCAGCACTTTTTGCATCTGTAGCGTGGAGTTATTATAACCGTACTATGGTAGGTTACTACGATACTGATATGCTCAATATTGTCTTACCAATGTTTTTACTTTGGTCAATCATTTGGGCAGTCAAAACAAATGAAGATAAGTACCTTTTAATTACTGCAATTGATATCTTAGTTTATAGATGGTGGTATCCTCAAAGTTACTCACTAGAACTTTCATTTTTTACTCTTATACTATTTTATGCTTTAGTGTTTGATAGAAAGAATCTTTACAACTATAAACTCTTAGCAATTATGATGTTTGCTATGTTAAATATAGATGGTTTTATACGTTTTCCTATTGTAGTTTTTGTATTTTATGCTTTTAAACAAGAAAATTTACAAAAGTATGTTTACCATGTTTTAGCGATTTCAGTCTTAGCATTTTTTGCAACCGGTGGTTTTAATCCTATTTGGGGTCAGTTGAAGGGTTATGTATTTAAAGATGCTATTGAGAGTTCAAAAGATGGACTAAACTTGCATTTTTACTCTGTAATGCAGACAATTAGAGAAGCAGGGCAAATTCCTTTTGAAACTTTTGCAAATCGTATAAGTGGACATACAATCACGCTACTGTTGTCAATCGGTGGATATATTTACCTGGCATATAAACATAGAATAATGCTCTTTGGACTTCCTCTAATTGGTCTTGGATTTTTAGCTCTTGTTGGTGGACTTAGATTTACTATTTATGCTGTTCCGATTTTAGCCTTTGGAGTTGCTTTTTTAATAACTCAGATTTCGTTAAAGATGCCAACAAAAAAATTAAAATATTTAAGTATGATAGCTTTTACTCTAGCCATTTTATATCCAAACTATAAACATATTGATTCATACAAAGTTCCGACTGTCTTTAACTCAGATGAAGTGAAAGTTTTAGATAAGTTGAAAAATATTTCTGATAGAGAAGACTATGTAGTTTCTTGGTGGGACTATGGTTATCCTATACGTTACTACGCAGATGTTAAAACATTGGCAGATGGTGGAAAGCACAGCGGTAGTGTTAACTTTCCAGTTAGTTATATGTTAAGTAATCAACAAGAAGTGTCAGCAAAGATGGCTAGACTTGATGTAGAATATACTGAAAAAGGCTTTATTACAAGAAAACAAAATGAAGATTTAAATGAGTCTGAGAAGATAAAAATCTTTACAAATATAGAAGAGATGACAACAGAGTATGGATTTAACGATACAAATGATTTCTTGCTCTCTTTAGAGACAGATATAAAATTACCAAAGAAAACAAGAAATATTTACTTTTACTTACCATATAGAATGTTAAACATCTTTCCTACAGTAAATGTATTCTCAAATATTAACCTAATGAATGGAGATAAAAAAACGGCACCATTCTTTTTTATGAGTAGAAACTTTAAAGAGACAGACAAGAGCATAGAATTAGGTCGTGGAGTTTCCTTAAATAAAGAAGATAATACTATAACAATTGGTAAATCGAAAATTCCGCTAAAAAGAGTGATTAGTACTTTTTATGACAAAAATTCGGAGTTGCAGAAGAAGATCAGATTAGTGAATCTTGGAGCTAACTTTAACTTAATATATATGGCAGACTATAAAACTTTTTTAGTTGTTGATGATGCAGTGTACAATTCACTATATATTCAGCTTATGGTTTTAGAAGAGTATGATAAGTCTTTATTTGAGCAAGTCATAACAAACCCTCATGCTAAAGTTTATAAACTGAAGATATAAAAGATAATGAAATATATTTTATTAATCTTATTATCTACACTATTATTTGCTAATAAACCAGAGCTATTTCTTTTAAATAACTATACTCAAGATACAAATGTTACTTCTTGGTATATGAGTGAAAAATTAGATGGAGTTAGAGCTTATTGGGACGGCGAGAAACTTATCTCAAGAGGCGGAAAAGTTTTTGCCGTTCCCTCTTTTTTTACAAAAGCATTTCCCAAACATAAGCTAGATGGTGAACTTTGGAGTAAAAGAGGTGACTTTTCTAATATATCTTCTATTACAAATAAGAAAAAACCTCATGATGGTTGGAAAATTTTAACTTATAATATTTTTGAAGTTCCACAAGCCCAGGGTAATTTGTTACAAAGATTAGAAAATGTTAAAACTACTCAGTATATTAAAGTAATAAAACAGATAAAAGTTAAGAATAAAAAGCATTTAGATGAGTTTTTAAAGAGCGTTGAAAAGAAAGGCGGAGAAGGTGTCGTTGTACGTGATGGTAGTCTAAACTACTATACTGGAAGAGACAATAATTCTTTGAAAGTAAAGAGTTATGTAGATGAAGAATGTGAAATAGTTGCTTACAATAAAGGCAAAGGTAAGTATGAAAATGCAGTTGGTTCATTGTCATGCAAGATGAAAAATGGTAAAGTTATTAAAATTGGAAGTGGATTAAGTAATCAACAAAGAAATAATCCTCCAAAAATAGGTGCTATAATAACATTTAAATATTATGGCTTAACATCAAAGGGAAACCCAAGATTTCCAGTGTTTTTACACGAAAGATAATAAAAAAGAAGAGATATGAAATATAAAGACAATTTTAATACAAGTATATCAGATGCAGATGTGTTTAATGAGATAGTCGAAGAAAAAGAAAGCATAGGTTATTATAATCTTGTTCATCAAGATACAAGTGACTTTAAAAAGTATGCTGCAAGTGTTAAACAAGCAAATATCGTAGTTATTGGTATTGGTGGAAGTACACTTGGAACATATGCAATATACAAATTTTTAAAACACTCTAAAACTCTTAACAAGCAACTATATTTTTTAGAGACAACAGATCCTATAGACATAAAGTCAAAAATTGGAGCTATTGATTTAAATGATACTCTTTTTATTATCATATCAAAGTCTGGTACAACTATAGAAACAGTTTCTATTTTTAAATATATCAACTCCCTTATAAAGTGTGATAAAAATAATACTTTAGTTATAACAGAACACGATTCTAAACTTAATTATTATGCTAAAACAAACGATATGAAAATATTTGAAATTCCAAAAAATGTGGGTGGAAGATTTTCTGTATTTAGCGCGGTTGGACTAGTCCCTCTCGCTATAGTTGGTATCGATATTGATGAACTACTTGCAGGAACAAAAGAAATATATGATTCTTTTTTTACAAGAGACAAATTTTACAAAAGACTTATTACAAAAGCTAGATTTTTCGTAGAGTATAAATATAGTTTTAACATAAATGTTGTTTTTTCTTACTCATCAAGACTCGAAGGTTTTAACAAATGGTATATACAACTTTGGGGTGAGAGTTTAGGTAAAATGGACATCAACAGTACAAGACAAGGTCTAACTCCTATTGGAATTATTGGACCGATTGATCAGCACTCTTTTTTACAACTTATTATAGGTGGAAGAAGAGATAAAACTGTTACTGTAATTAAAGTAGATGATTTTGATAGTGATTTAAAAATTCCTCATTTTAAACTTGATGGTCTAGAAGAGTTGGATTATATAGATGGGCTAGATTTTTCTTCACTTATAAATAATCAAGCAGATGCAAGTATAGAGGCAATCAACAACTTAAATGATATACCATGTGATGTGATTACTATAAATGGTGTTAGCGAAAGAGCAATAGCACGTTTAATGTATGAGTATGAACTTCTTACATCTTTGTGTGCAAAGTTTATGTACATAAATGCTTATGACCAACCGGGTGTTGAGAGTGGTAAAATTATATTAAAAGAGAAACTAAAAAAACTAAATTAGTTATTTTATAATTTTTATTATATACTACGTTGTATAAAATTAAAGGATATGGAATGAAGTTATTTGTAATTATGTTTTTAGGGATTAGTTTGTTGTTTGGTGCAGTTGATATTAACACGGCGTCAAAAAAAGAGTTAAGTAGTTTAAACGGTATTGGTGACACAAAAGCGGAAGCGATTATTGCCTATAGAAAAGCAAACTGCTTTAAAAATGTTAAAGAGCTTGTAAAAGTAAAAGGCATTGGAGCTAAAACGGTTGAAAAGAATATGAGTGACTTATCTGTAAGCCCTTGTAAAAAGTAAAAATTTTGTCATTGTGAGGGAACGAAGTAATTTTTGGGTAGACCGATATGTTTCGCTCACAGTGATATTTTGTCCCTTATTATAGTAAAAATTCTCCAATAATACTGCCTCAATTTAAGACTTAATTAAAAAAAACTGCTACATAAAATACCTCTCAAAGTAAGATATAGTAGGAGTAAATAAAGTTTTTTTTACAAATGTCCTATTTAGTGTTACAGAGTAAACTTAAGTAGTTTGATATACAAATTTAACTATTATATTGGTTAAATAAATAATAATGGAATCAAATGCAAAATACACAAAGATATGAAGAAGATGAGATAGATTTAAGAGAACTTTTTAGAACTCTTATGAGAAATAAAATTAAAATTGTTGTTATGACTTCAATAATTACAATTGGAGCTATAATTTACGCTTATTCTGCGCCAAAGGTATATGAGTCAAAAGTTATACTTAAAATTGGTGAATATAAACTTAAAAGTAACAGTAATAGTAAGGTCGTTGTTGCTGATTCATTAGAACTCTCAAAAGAGTTGGAAATATTATTTATTGATATTTTGAAAAATGAAAAAGATAGAAAATCAAAAATTAAAAGTATAGGATTAGTAAAAAAGCAAAAAAGCTTTTTAGAAATTTCAGCTCTAGGCTCATCAAATGAATTTGCAGTTGGTGAATTAGAAAAAGTAGTAAGTTTTGTGCAAACAAAACATAAAAAAATACTTGACGAGGTAAAAGAAAATCGTGAGGCTGAAGTAAAACAAATAACAGCAAATTTACACCTTTTGAGTACAAAAACACTTAAATCATTAATAGGAAAGATACAAAGATACAAAAAAGATATTCAAAGATATGAAGTTAATTTGGAAGAAACACAAAAAAATCTTAAAAAAATCAAAGTAATTAGTCCTACTTTAGCAGCAATACAGATAAATGAAAGAAGATATATAGTTGAAAATTTGAAAAGTTTAAAAGACTCTTTGGAAGGATTTGAAAAAGAAAAAGACAATATAGAACTATTTAAAATTCAAGCTCTAAAAGAAAAATTGATAAAGTTAGAAGTTTTAATGAGACCATATAATTATAAGAACACTGAAGTTGTTGGTAATATAATGACTAATGATTACGCTATTAAACCTAAGAAAAAGTTAATAGTTATTGTTGCTTTTGTAACTGGTTTAATTTTATCTATATTTATAGTGTTCTTTATGGAGTTTATTAAAGGTTTTAAAGAAGAAGAAAAAGAAGAAAAGTCGGAATAAAATATACTGTGGGGACTTTTGCTCGCAGCGACGAAGCAGTCTAGATTTTTAGACTGCTGTTATATATTCTCAGTGACGAGGTTATTATACTAAAACGTGCCCAACAAATTTACTCATATTGTCAAGTATCTCTCCACCTTTTCTAAAGCTAAGACCACAAGACTCATAAGCGAAGAAAACACCTGCTTGATATTTAGCTTCATTTGTATCTTTATTAAAATCTACATACTCTTGATAGACTTTTTTGTAGTTATCATATGGTCCGTCTATTTGTTCTAAAACTGTGCCATCAGCATCTATGATTTTAGTATTAGCACCTTCTCTACCAAATACAGCTTTTTCGACCTGTTTAATGCCCTCTAAAGGCTCAAAAGATGTTTTTAGAAGATATGGTGAGTCTGGGAATAAATCACTCATAATCTTCATTATACCTTTTGATTGAAAGAGTAGGGTATATGCTGGATTGAGTATGATAGCTTTTTGGTTTTTTATAATGTTACCAAGTGTAGTTGCTAGTTCTGGTTCATCACTTCCTATATCTTCCCAAGGGAATAGTTTAAACCAGTACTCATATTGATTGTCATTTGCATCAAATATTCCGTTTTCATCAAATCTTACATTCTGTAAGTATTCAAAGCTTGTATTAAACCCTGCATCTGTAGCCATTTGTTGTAGAAGTCTAGTTGTTGCTTCTTCTTCATCATTACCTTCAACAGACGAAAACAGTATTTTCCATCCATCATAACGTTCTTCAAAAAGCTCTATATCATCTTCTAAAGTTATAAGTCTTTTAAAGTTTTGACTGATAGCTTCGTAAATATTGTTAAACTGCTTCTCTTCATCCATATTGTTTTGTTTTAAAAGAGCCCATTGAAGAAGTGTTGTTTCAAATAAAGATGTTGGAGTGTCAGCATTAAACTCTATTAATTTAATATTTTTTCCATCGATTCCACCTGCAAAATCAAAACGACCATAAATATGCCAGTGAACATCATTCTCCCAACTTTTTTTGATAGTTTCTATAAGGTTAAAAGGAATTCCCAGTTCAAAAAATAGGTTATTTTCTATTACATATTCTGCGGCTTGAACATACATATCGTATATTTTATTTCCAGCTTCGTAGTATGCTTCGGCTTCTTTTTGTGTTACTTCTACTAGTTCATCGTTAATATACTTAGTTCCATCACTGTCTGTATGCCAAGTAAAGCCCAACTCTTCCAAAGTTGAGTCTTCTAATGGATTTAGTTTTTTTAATTTTATCATCCGCCGAAACTACTTTTTCCATAAGATGAACTTTTTGAGCCACCACCAAAAAAACTTCTTTTAGAAGAACTGCTAGAAGCTCTAGACGCTGCTGAACGACTATAAGCACTTTTATTTACACCGCTAGCACGTTGAGAAAAGTTCTTGTTGTTCATAAGTGAGTTGCCTATCATATTTCCTAGAAGTGAACCTGCAGCTACTGCTAAAATTGTTCCACCAAGTCCCATTCCTCCACTACTATTTCCATTTTGTGTTGTCTCAGACGTTCCGTTTTGAACTTTTTGATACTCTTGTTCTGCTAAAGCTTTCATCTCTGTCTCGTTCATAAAACGCTCAATTGTGTTACCATTAAGATCTTTTTCACGTATAATAGCTCTACTTGGACCTTCGGTTGGCATCTCTTCTACAACTATATATTTTCCATTAGTTTGTTGTTCAATAACTAAGAAACGATTTTTTGGCTCTTGTTTTTCTTGACCTGAGCAGCCGGCTAAGACACTCATCATCATTATTCCGGCACTACCTAGTGCAATTCCGCCTGCTATACTTGAAATATGTTTCATTTAATTAGATCCTTTTTATTTATCAATATTATTTTTTTAAGTTCATAGTCATAAAATGTTATCTTTGTTCTTCCATTATAATAAACATCGCCTACATAAGTATACTTTTTATCTTTATATGCAACATTTTTCTCCATAAGTAACATCTCTCCAAGACCATAACCGATGGCTGGTATAAGAGTTGAGAATGAAAATATAGACAAAGTACCAATAACAATAAGAGTTAGCTTCGTATTATTAATATATGTAAATATAATTCCAATCATTACACTAACTAAAGAAAATATATATATATTTTGATGATCTGCAAATAAAATATTGTAATAGACGTCAATTTTATTAAACTCTATATAGTTATTATTTATTCCTAAAAAAATAAAAAAGTCTAAAATGAAAGTGAAAAAAATACCGCTCAATAGTGCTTGAAAAACTTTTATCATCTTATTTTTCTCCTAGTTAGCTTATTTATTTTATAAAGTGAAGAAGAGCTATTTTCCCTTAGTCCGTCTTTATTTTCTACTATTATATCAGCTTTTTCTATACAAAAGTCACGATCAAAATTTTTGCTTGATTCATTTGCGGAAGTAGAGTAGTGCCAAG
>JBLIEY010000120.1:0-8219 GCA_047633475.1 Sulfurimonas sp. | reverse complement strand
TCCCTGTTCTTAACTCATATTGGTTAAGTATTCACGTTGCTGTAATCACTGCTAGTTATGGTTTTCTTGGGCTTGGTGCTCTTCTTGGATTTATTAGTATTTTACTATTTATAATAAAAACTAAGAATAATAGCAAACATATTGGACTGTCTATAAAAGAGTTAAATTCTATAAATGAAATGAGTTTAATGGTTGGTTTAGTACTACTTACGATTGGAAACTTTTTAGGTGGTATTTGGGCAAATGAATCTTGGGGTAGATACTGGGGTTGGGATCCAAAAGAGACTTGGGCACTAGTAACTATTTTAGTTTATGCAATTGTTGTTCACATTAGATTTATTAAGTCTATTTATAGTGAGTTTAACTTTGCAGTTATTTCATTGTTATCGTATACATCAGTTATGATGACTTACTTTGGAGTGAATTATTATCTTGCAGGACTTCATTCATATGCCAAAGGTGATCCTGTTCCTGTTCCTGATTTTGTTCCTGTAACATATGCAATAATATTCGTTTTAGTTGTGCTTGCATTTAGAAACAGAAAGTTATCGTAAGTAATTTTATATGTACTTTAAGGGATTTAGTAAAGATACACTGCCCTTTTTAGAGTCCATACGTCAAAACAATGACAAAGAGTGGTTTGAAGCTCATAGATCGGAGTACGAAGATTGTATTTTAAATCCTTCTCGTCTCTTTGTCGAAGAGTTTGGAGAGCATCTAATGGCTCTCGAACCAAGTATTAATTTTTCTCCTAAAGTAAATAAATCATTATTTAGAATTTTCCGAGACTCTCGTCGTATGGGTTCTATAAAAGTACCACTAAAACATAGAATCGGATTTATATTTTGGCAGGGTAGTGGAAGTAGAATGCAAAACTCACACTTTTATCTGCACTTTTCTCCTGATGAACTTTTTGTAGCTGTTGGCATTAGATGGTTTGAAAAACCGATGTTAGATGCTTACAGAGACTATATCTTAGATGATAAAAGAAGAGCTAATCTTGCAGAAATTTTAAAGAAGATAGAAAGTAGTGGTTATAAGACCATAGAAAAAGGCTACAAACGATTTCCAAGAGGTTTTACGCAAGAGATGTCAAATGTAGATCTTAGTCTTTACAAAGGGATGGCTACATATAAGATTTTAGACCCAAGACTCATAGAAGATGGTGATAAACTTATAAATACTCTATATAAAATTTATGAAGAGATGCTACCATTACAACAGTTAGTATACGAAATTAGTTTACGAGTCAAAGAGGATTAACATTTGAAAAAAGAAGCAGTAATCTTATTAAATATGGGCGGACCAAATAACCTTGAAGAGGTTGAGATGTTTTTGAAAAACATGTTTGCCGATAAAAATATTTTAACTATGAAAAGTAATCTTTTAAGAAAGTTTGTTGGTGGACTGATTACTTTTACAAGAACAGAAAGTTCTCAAGATATTTACCGTCAACTTGGGGGAAAATCGCCGATTGTCGGACATACTAAAAACTTAGTAGCTAAACTGCAAAAAAGACTTGGTGATGATGTTTTAGTAGATTTTGTTATGAGATATACTCCTCCATTTGCTAATGAAGTTATCCAAAAGATAAATAAAGAAGAAGTTGAAAAAATATATTTAATTCCTCTTTATCCTCAATATTCAACCACTACTACAAAGTCATCACTTGAAGATTTTGAAGAGTGTTATCATGATATTGGTCAAGACGCAATTTTGGTTGAAACAAAACATTTTTTTGAAAATGAAACTTATAATAAAGCTATTATAGAGAGAATAAAGGAACAAGTTGGTGAATCTAAATATGAAGATTTTGATATCATTTTTTCAGCTCATGGACTTCCTCAAAAGATAGTAGATGCAGGGGATGTTTACCAACGTCACGTAGAAAAACATGTAGATATTTTAAAGAAGTTACTTGAAAAAGAAAAGATGACTTTTCATGATACACATCTAGCCTATCAGTCAAAAGTTGGGCCTATGGCTTGGTTGAAACCATCTTTAGGAGAAAAACTTAAAACTGTTAGAAATAGGGGAGTAATAATTTTCCCAATAGCTTTTACAATAGATAACTCGGAGACTGATTTTGAACTAGAAATAGAATATAGAGAGATTGCAGAAGAATTAGGTTTTAAAGAGTACCGAGTTTGTAGATGTCCAAATGAGAGTGAGTTGTTTGTGGATACTCTAATTGAAATATATAATAAAATGAAGTAGGTATATAAATGTTAATAAAAATATTGGTTATAGTTTTTTTGTCTCTTAGTATAAATGCTTATGAATTACCAACATTAGATCTTCCCAAAGAGAATGCTCCTGAGATAGTTAGCTTTCAAGTTGAGGGTGTAGTTGAACATGAACAACAGCTGTATAAGCTAAAATGGAAGACTATAAACGCAACAGATGTAAAGATAAGTGTAATTGGTAAAGTTGATTCTGAGGGAAGTATTTTAATAAGTGAAGAAGAATATAACAGAGGTCCTATCTCTATAGTTGCTTTGAGTGATAATAGTACGGAAGTTGATAAGTTAACTCTTAAAAAAATTATGAAAGATAAAAATCCTCCTCGTAAGTTTGGAAATAAAAAAGGTGCCCCTGGTGGCTCAGGTGGTGGAGGTCCAGGCGGTTCTGGTGGTTCTGGTGGTTCTGGTGGCGGTGGTCCCGGCGGTGGAAGTTCTGGTGGGCCCGGTGGTGCCTCTGGTAATTCAAGTAATTCTGAAGACTCAAGTAGTTCTCATCAATCATATGCTGATTATATCTCAGAGGACACCAATACTACAGAGGAGCTAGACAGTCTTAAGAAAGAAAAAAGTTTAGACTAAGGAAAAATGAAATGAAAATTGTTATTTTTGATATGGATGGAACACTTATAGATTCAAAAAAAGATATAACAATTTCCATAAACTATATAAGGAATTTACATTATAATCTTGCTCCTTTGAGCGAGAATTTTGTAGTGGATGCTATAAACATGGATGTTAGAAATCTACCAAAAATGTTTTATGGCACTGAAGTTTATGATGATAAAGATAAAAACGTTTTTGAAACCCATTATGCTAGTCAATGCATTCAACACCCATATCTTTATGATGGAGTCAAAGAAACACTAGAAGCACTTGTAGCATCTGGGGTTAAAGTTTCTGTAGCTACAAATGCCCCTACAACTTTTGCATCTAGGATGTTAAAGCATTTAGAGATTGATGAATTGTTTGATGTCATAATTGGAGCAGATAAGGTTAGTTTATCTAAACCAGATCCACAGATGCTAAACGAAATCCTTAATCATTATGGTTTTGATAAATCATTAGACAAAGCTTGGATGGTTGGAGACAACTCAAAAGATATGTTAAGTGCTCAAAATGCGGGTATAAGCTCTATGTTTGCAACCTGGGGTTTTACACCACAGTCAGACCATAAAACGGTTATTTATGAACCAAAAGAGATATTAGATATAGTTTTATAAATAAATATGATAAAATAAATATAAATTATCATAAGGGGACTTTTTGTTTGACAGCGATTTACTCTTAGCCTTTGGATTTATGGCTATTTTATTTTTAAGACAGATATTTATATTAAAACAACCAAATAAAATTAATTATGCTCCTCTTATGCTTGGTATTGGTGCAATAGGAACTGTTGTCCACTTCATTATCCATCCTAATGTTACAGATGTTATTTTACTACTTAGAGAGTCTTCACTGTCGATTTTAGTGGCTCTCTTACTTTATATAATTATGAACATACTGCATCAAACACAGCAAACTCAAACTGCAAGAACACAAGAAGAATTTGCTCGTGTTATTAGAACTCAAGTAAGTGAGTTAAAAGAATTTATGGCTGAGTTAGAAGGTAGAATTATTTTATCTCAACAAGAAGATAGGCAAACTCAAGAAGAATCTAGAGATAAGTTTAAGCACGATATAAAAGCTTTAGATGCTATTCAGCTCAATCAAAGTAGCTTTCTAAATAAATTTGACGAGTTAGATGATTGGCAAAAAAATGTTTCTCAAACATTTGAAGACTTTAGAAATACTCAATTGCCTGAACTTAACAACGTTGTTCATAAGCATATAGATATACTTAGAGTAGCAGAACAAGACCATTACAATCAAATAAAATCAACTTTGACTAAAGCTGTAGATAGTAGATATGATATCTCAGAAGATATAGATGATTTAAAAAACAATTTAAGTAGTATGAGAGCTATTTCTGATGATATAGCCAAAGCTATTACAAAACACACACTTGAACAACTCTCAGGTGTAACAAAAACTTTTGAAAACCAAATAGTATCTTTAAAATCTCATACAGAAGGTGTAAGTACTTCTTTGTATGAAAGTGAAAATAGACTTAATGCAATACGAGAACAAAGTGAGATGATAATGAAGCAAATGCTTCTCTCATCTAAAAAAATGAGTGAACTTGAAAAACAAAATAATGGGCTTCATGATATTTATTCAACCATAAAAGATTTAGTCAGTGAAGTATCAAATATTAAATCTGATTATGTAAAATCACAGTCTCAACTTAGTCATATTGTAAAAGAACTTAGTTTATCACAGGAAAATGAGATAGATGATGTTAGAAATCAGATGGAAGATTTAATTGTTATACTAACGAAGAAGATAGATAATTCTCTTGAAAAATTGCATGAGCATTATCACATAGCATCTGATGACATAACACAGAGTATTAAAATCTTATCTAAAAAAGCACAGCTAAAAGGCTATTCTGACTAAGACTAGCTTATGCTAGAAGCTATTAGAAGTGGATAGACTATTAAACCTATATATGGTAAAAAACCATTAATTGGTGCAAGTAATACAAGACTTAGTTCTTGTGTTAACTCTCTCTTTACAAAAACTTTTTCTAGTAGAAGAATTTTAGTTGCAATATCTGCTGTTTTTAAAAATAGTAGAATCATAGCACCAGGATTATAGTTGCTAAGCATTACAAAGCCAATAGCAAAGTAAAATGTAGGCTGCATAATCAAAAACAAGAATATATTTTTATAATAGTATTTGTGCATACGAATAAGCATTCCCATTATGCTTGGAGCTTTTTGCCAACTTATTTCATAGACTTCAAGTAAAACAAATAAAAATATGTAGTTTAGTATCGCTTCATTTATCATATGAGTATTTTACAATAATAAATTTAATAATATCAATGTCCACTAAATTAATTTTTGTTAAGTTTATTATGAGATAATATTTTATTAATTAACTTTGTAAAATAGGAATTTATATATGAAAGTGTTACTTGGCTTATTGTTAGCAATCTTTATGTTTATTGGCTGTTCTAGTGATAAAGAAGAAGATGTGTTAAAGGTAGGGATGGAACTTGCTTATCCACCTTTTGAGATGAGTGATAAAAGTGGAAAACCAACAGGGATAAGTGTAGATTTGGCTTATGCTTTAGGTGAGTATCTTGGTAAAAAAGTTGTTATAGAGAATATTGCTTGGGATGGTTTAATCCCTTCACTCAAAACAAAAAAGATAGATATTATTATTTCCTCTATGACTATAACAGATGAGAGAAAAAAAAGTATAGAGTTCTCAATCCCATATGCACAAGCATCTCTTGCAATACTTGCAAACAATAAATCCAACATTCAAAATATTAGTGATTTAGATAAAAAAGGTAAAACAGTAGCTGTAAAAAAAGGATCAACAGGGCATTTATATGTAAGAGATTATTTTAAAAATGCAAATATTTTGGTCCTTGATAAGGAAAATGCTTGTGTTTTAGAAGTAGTCCAGGGTAAAGCGGATGGTTTTATTTATGATCAACTTACGATTTATAAGAACTACTCAAATCATAAAGAAACAACAGTTGCCCTACTTAAGCCTTTTCAAACAGATGCTGAATATTGGGGTATTGCTCTTCGTCATAATGAACCTGAACTCAAAAAAAATATTGATGCTTTTATAAAAGAGGCAAAAAAAGATGGTATATTTGATGATTTATCTCGTAAGTACTTAAAAGATGCAAGGGCTACATTTGATAAACTAAAAGTAGCGTTTTTCTTTTAAAGATGGTTTCTAGTTTGAAAAAATATTTTATACAAGAGTTAAGTTACAAAAATAATAAATCACTGGGTTTTGGAGTTTATCTATTCAACTTTTTTTTACTTAGTATTTTAACAGTATTTGTATTTTATGTTATGTTTATGAATATATCATATGATTTTAATTGGAGTGCAGTTTTTGCCTATAAGCAGAAGTTTATAGACGGATTTGTTGTTACTATTATTATCTCATTTTTTGCTTTGATATTGAGCTTCTTGATAGGTTTATTTTTTGCATATGGACAAAACTCAAAGCTTATATTGCTTAGATTTATCTCAAGAATGTATATTGAGCTAATAAGAGGGACTCCTCTATTGATTCAAATACTTATCTTTTTTTATGTTTTTGCAAATGCTCTAGGCTTTGATAATCGTTATGTTGTTGGAATAGGTATCTTAGCACTTTTTGCAGGTGCATATATATCTGAGATTATTCGTGCTAGCATCTCTAGTGTAGAGTTAGAACAGTATGAATCGTCTAAAGCTCTTGGTCTTTCTGACTGGCAAATGTATAGATATATAATCTTTCCTCAGGCGTATAAGAGAATGTTGCCACCATTGGCAGGGCAGTTTGCATCTATCATAAAAGATTCATCTTTACTCTCGATTATTTCTGTATCTGAGTTTACTATGAATGCACAAGAAGTAAATGCTTATACTTACTCAACTTTAGAGAGTTATATACCACTTGCCTTTGGTTATTTACTTCTTACTTATCCTATATCATATTATTCAACAAGATTAGAAAAAACAAATAAATAATTTTATTTATTTGCTTTCACACTTAAAATAATACTGAACCGAACCTTTAGAAGTCTTAGGTACTAAACCTAACTCTAAGTTTGGTGTTAATAGAAGCATATACTTATCATTTGAATATGAAAACATAAGTTCTTGTTGCATTTTAAAATCTAAAACAATATTATGATTAGCATAAATTTTGTCTTCTTTTATTGTAAAAATAAAAGGTTGTTTAATAGCCTCATTTGGATCAACATCCATCTTTTGACCTTTCAAAATATTATGTGTATTTATGCAAGTGTACTCGATATTTTTATCAAATGTATCCTTTGCAAACAGTGAACTTAAACATAGAGTTATAAGTAGTAGTTTCTTCATTATTATCCTTAATTTATTTTGGTAATTATATAATTTATCTTTATAAATATAATTAAATATTTTGACTAGCTTACAATATAATTGTAAGTTAAGATTTTCTTTCCTTGCTAGTCTAATCTTTAATTGATAAAAAAGAGTATGAACTTAAGTTTGCCGTTTCAATCCCTATTTTTAATTTTTTAAGAATGAGTTTTTAAAATTTATACCTTTATTTTAAAATATATGATATTTTTATATTAAATTTTTTTGGAAAATTAAATAGTTCTTCCGAAATGCTAATTGGGAAGCTTTTAGAAATTGCTTCCCTGGCTGAATTTTTAAAAATACTTTTTCCTGAAACTATTTTAATATCTTTCACATTGCCATTTGAATATACATAAAATTTTACATTAACAAGACCCTCTATACCTCTTCTTCTTGCAATATTTGGGTAGGATTTGTTCTCGTTTATTTTTTTTACTAAATCGCTGATAAATTTATTTTGTTTTGCCAAAAGTATATCATGGCTTATCTCTCTTTGTTTTTCTGCTAAAGTCTCTTCAATTACATTTGCTTTTTCTTTCAGTTCTTTAATCTCTTCTTCAACAACGGCTTTTTCTTCAACTTTTTTTTTCTCAATTATTGTTTTTTTTATAGGTAGAGGAATTGGTTTTTCTATTGCTTTAGGTTTATGAGTAGGTTTATGAATTGGCCTAGGTTTAGGCCTTGGAACTGGCTTAGCTTTAGGTTTTGTCTTTGGCTTAGTTTTTGGTTTTGGTGTTATTTTTTTCTCTATTTTAGGTTTTGGACATGCGGGTTGATTTATTACACTAATACTTATCTTTTTCACATCTTGTAGTTTAGCATCCGTTTTTAACTCTGTATTTGTCGTAAGAGCATAAAAAACAGCTATTATAATTACTAAATAAGATAATGCACTAATGATAAATGAGTGAAAATATCTGTTCATGATTCCATCTCAAACATTAATTATTCAACGTCGCTTTCATATGTATAAGATTCATGTGCTAAAATCGCTGCTCCGTAA
>JBLIEY010000119.1:0-8277 GCA_047633475.1 Sulfurimonas sp. | reverse complement strand
AATGGAATTTTTAAGTACACTTTTACCTGATCCATCATCTTTAGGACCTAGAACTAAAGGAAAAACAAATATTGGAATCCTTGCTGAGGGTATAAAAGACGGTGTTAAAAAGAAAATATATATTTACCAAGTAAAAGATCATGAAGATTGTTTTGCTGAGACTAACTCTCAAGGCGTTTCTTATTCTACAGGAGTTCCTGCAATGATAGGTGCAAAACTTATGTTACAAGGTAAGTGGAGTGGAGTAGGTGTCTTTAATATGGAACAGTTTGATCCAGATCCTTTTATGGATGAGATGAATACTCAAGGTCTTCCTTGGCAAGTAAAAGAGATGGAAGTATAGAGAAAAAGATGAGGGAATTTGAAAATATTAAAACACCATGTTATGTCTGTTATGAGGAACTTTTAGAAAATAATCTAAAAATCCTTGATTATGTACAAAAAGAGAGTGGTGCAAAGATTATTTTAGCTCTTAAGGGCTTTGCTATGTGGAGCACATTCCCTTTAGTTAAGCAGTATTTGCAAGGCTGTACGGCAAGTGGACTTCATGAGGCAAAGTTAGCTCGTGAAGAGTTCGGTAAAGAAGTTCACACATACTCTCCTGCATATAAAGATGAAGATATACAAGAGATAGCCACAATCTCTGATCACATAGTTTTCAATTCCCCAAGTCAACTTTTTAAATACTGTGATAGAGTGAAAAAAGTAAATCCAAATATAAGCATATCTCTTAGAATTAACCCTGAGTATTCAGCATCTCCAAAAGAGATATATAATCCTTGTGGCATCTATAGTCGCTTGGGAACTACGCTTGAAAACTTTGATGAGGAAGTTTTAAAACATATAGATGGACTTAATTTTCATGCTCTTTGTGAACAAGGCTTAGATGCACTTGAAGATGTTTTGAATACTTTTGAAGATAAATTTGGTAAATACTTCAAAGACTTAAAATATATAAATTTTGGTGGTGGTCATCATATCACTAAAAGTGGATATGATGTTGATGGTCTTATAAAAGTAATAAAAAAATTCAAATCAAAATATGATGTAGATGTTTATTTAGAACCCGGTGAAGCAGTAGGTTGGGAAACTGGCGTACTTGTTAGCTCAGTTTTAGACATAGTTCACAATGGTATGGATATAGCAATCTTAGATACATCAGCAGAAGCACATATGCCAGACACTCTTGCTATGCCTTATCGAGCAGATGTTAGAGGTTCTGGTGAAGCTGGTGAGAAAAAGTTTACATATAGATTTGGTGGTAATACTTGTCTAGCAGGCGATATTATGGGTGATTACTCCTTTGATAAAGCCTTGAAAATTGGAGACAAAGTAATTTTTGAAGACCAAATTCACTATACTTTTGTTAAAAGCACAACCTTCAATGGAATTAAACTTCCTTCTTTAGCCATACTAAAAACAGATGAAACCTTGAATCTAGTTAAAGAGTTTGGATTTGAAGAATATAAGAGTAGACTCTCTTAATATAAAAATTAATATATTTAGGTGTGATTTAATATGATGAATAATAGTCTTTGGAAAGTTTTTTATTTAATGTCAATAGGTTCCGTAACTCTTTTAGTTGTAATTTTATATTTTAACTATAAATCTATAGATGAAAGAAATCACACCCAAATACAACACTATACAGAAATTATTGCAAATTCAGTGAACTCTGGTTTCTTACAAGAAGAAATGGTTTTAAATGTTGTTGGAGAACACTTTTTTAATAACGATGAATATAAAAAAGAAAAAGAAGTGAAAAAGCTTTTTGATCGTTTATTGCTACAAAATCCATCCTTACTTAGCCTTGGTTTAGCAAATGAAGATGGAGAGGTTTTTATTACAAGTTCAAACATTAAACGTAAAAAAAATCTTAATCTTTTAAAAAATAAAAAAACGGCGTATGGTTTTAAAAATGCAATAAATAGTAAAACTATGATTATTGGAAGAACATACTATTTTTTACCATTAAAAGAGTGGATTATTCCTCTTAGAAAATCTATTTTCGATGATAATGGAAAGCTCTTAGGTGTTGTAGTTGCCAGTATTAAAAGCTCAGAAAATAGCAACTATTTAGATACTATAAAACTGTCAAAAGAAAACTTTGTAACTATTGTAAAAGATTTTGATGACGAGTCTAATGCTTATCTGCTGTACTATAATCAAAAAGGTGTTAGTTCAAAAGAGCTATATGGTATTCCTGTTTTAGATAATCATAGTATGGACATTGAGAAAGAAATAATGTCTAAGTATCATTTATCATTAGATAATTTAAGAAAAAATAAGCAATCTGTTTCTGTAGAAATGTTTGACATGTTTGATGAAAATATGATTACTGGCATAATTTATGACAGTAGATATAAATTATGGATATCTGTTAAGGTGAATAGTTCGAAAGTTTGGGATGAATTTAATAAAATTTTACTGATTGATATTTCACTATTTATGATTAGTTACTTAGTTGTTTTTCTTCTCTTTAGAACAATTGCCACATCAGAAGAAAAGAAGAAGAAAGAACTTGTTTCTCAAGCACTTATTGATACTTTAACAAAATTACCAAATAGAACATATATGTATAAAAACATAAAAAGATGGAAGTCTATACATAAAGAAAATTTTAATGTACTTTATCTTGATTTAGATAATTTTAAAAATATTAATGATAAGTTTGGACATACTGTTGGGGACAAAATCTTAGTAGAAGTAGCTCATAGATTAGTAGAGTATTTTGATGAAGGTGATATGCTCATTAGACAGGGTGGTGATGAGTTTATAGTTTTACTTGAAAATTTAGGTGAAGATGAAAGTGAGTCTAAGATTGAAAAATTAATAGAGCTTATATCTGAGGTTTACTTTATTGATAATAGAGAATTTAGAATTGGTGTAAGTGTTGGTATTTCTCAATCTCCAAGAGATGCAACAAGAATAGAAGCATTGCTAAGCTTTGCTGATACAGCAATGTATGAAGCAAAAAAACGAAAAAATTCATACTGCTACTTTTCAGAAAAAATGCGTAGCAATAATATTATAAAATCAGACATAGAACATGAACTTAGAGGTGCAGTAAAAAAAGATGAATTAAGGATGGTTTATCAACCACAAATAAATTCAGATGGAACTCTTTATGGAGTTGAAGCACTTGTAAGATGGGAAAACAAAAAGCTTGGATTTGTAGGACCTGACAAGTTTATTCCGGTTGCTGAGCAGACTGGGCTTATGAGAGAATTAGGTGATTTTATAACTAGAACATCTTTAAGAGATATTAATACAATAAAGGCACAATTAGGAGTTGATTTCTGCTTATCGATAAATATATCTGTTATGCAGATTATTGAAGCTGATTTTTTGGAGAATATTTTAAATATACTTAATGATGAAGATTTTGATATAAAATATTTGACTTTAGAAATTACAGAGAGTCTTTCTATAGAAGATTTAGATGAAGTACTACCAATTTTAAACGCTGTACGCGAAGCAGGTATAGAAATTTCTTTAGATGATTTTGGTACTGGGTACTCTTCGCTTAGCATCTTAAGAGATTTACCGATAAATGAACTTAAAATAGATAAGAGTTTTATAGATAAAATTCTTTATGATGAGAGTGAGAAAGTACTTATAAGAAGTATTATAAATATAGGTAAAAACTTTAAAATGAGAACTCTTGCAGAGGGAGTTGAGAGTTATGATCAAATTCAAGTATTACAAAGTTTTAATTGTGATATATTTCAAGGATTCTATTACTCAAAACCACTTTCTGTAGAAAATTTAATTAAATTTATTAAAAAGGAAAAAAAATGATAGAAGATAAACAAAAATGGAATGAAAGATATTTAGATAGACCTATATCTGAGCATGTAACGATAATAATTGAAAAATATATGGAACATGTAAATGTTGGTCAAGCGATTGACATTGCCTGTGGATCAGGAAGAAATACCCACTTTCTTGCTGAGAAAGGTTTTGATGTAGATGCAGTGGATATTTCAAACAATGCTCTTGAGAGCATCAAAAAAATGCCACATATTAATAAGATAGAAGCTGACTTAGACAAGTACAATTTAACTCCAAAGAAGTATGACTTAATCGTAAATATAAACTACTTAAACCGTCGTCTAGTGTCTCAAATGAAAGATGCACTAAAGCCGGGTGGAGTAATAATGTTTGAAACTTTTTTGCTTGCACACGGAGACTTTAAAATCCCAACTATGAACTTAGATTATCTTTTGAGAAAGAATGAACTTCTACACTCTTTTATTGGTTTAGATGTAATCTATTATGAAGAACGTATAGATATAAACCAAAAAGGTGAAAGAGTTAAAGTTGCATCTATAGTTGCTAAGAAAGATTAAACCCTTTCTCGGCAAATAATAAAATATATAAAGAAAAATAATGATTAATGATAAACAAAAGTGGAATGAAAGATACTTAAGTAGAAATATGCCAAAACAGGTAACACTTATAATCCAAAAGTATATAGAGTATGCAAATGTTGGTCAAGCAATTGATATTGCATGTGGAACTGGAAGAAATACACACTTTCTTGCTGATAGAGGTTTTGATGTAGATGCTATAGACTTTTCAGATCAAGCTCTTAAAGGTATCAAAAAAACACCATATATTAATAAAATAGATACAGATTTAGATAAGTATAATATAACTCCAAAAAAGTACGATCTTATAGTAAATGTAAACTACTTAAACCGTCGCCTTATCTCTCAAATGAAAGATGCATTAAAACCCGGAGGAATAATAATGATTGATACTCTTATGGTTGCTCACGGAAATTTTAAAATATCAACTACAGATATGGATCATCTTTTGAGAAAAAATGAACTTCTTCACTCTTTTGTAGGTTTAGATGTGATTTATTACGAAGAGCGAGTAGATTTAAATCTAAAAGGTGAAAAAATTAAAGTTGCATCTTTAGTTGCTAAGAAAGTATAAACTCTTTCTCGGCAAAAATTACACCATTTATTATTATGGCTAGTTTATGTTGACCTTTATAATATACCCGCGTACTTATTGGTCTAAATGAGTGTTTTTTTGATATGAGTCTTTTATTTTCAGTAAATATTCCTTCTGACACTTTAAATACTTTTTTATTATGAGTACCATTTTTTCTTAGAAAAGATATAGCATACTCGATTCTTAGTTTTCCAAGTTTATTTTTAGAATTTAGTAAAAATGAAAACTCAAGTTCTTTCCCCATTTCTACACTGCTACTGATTTTAAAGTTTTTTAACTCCAGTAAATCAGGCTTATTAAATCCAAAAAGACTCAAACTTTCTTTGTCACCTGCCTTTAGCAGAGTTCTGCATCCATGTTTTAAAAGTGAGTCTCTATTTTTATTATGACCTATCCAACTATTAGCCAAATCTTTAACTATCTCAGGATTATCTTTTGAAATGTCGTTTATGTTGTTTGCAACACTTTTTCTGACATACTCGCTTTTATCATCTTTGAGTTTTTCTAATATAAGTAAAATTTCACTTGGATTTTTTTTAAACTCGTTAAGTGCAATAGCCCAAGGAAGTCTAGGCCTACAGCCTTCGGATGCTAATCTCCTTACATGATGATTGTCTGAATCAGCCCAAATGTGCATCTGTGCTATTGTGTCATCTGTGTGTTTTAAAATAAACTGCCTTATCGCAAATTCAGAAGAACTTTTGTTTGTAAAATACTCCAACGCATCCATAGATATCTCGAATTCATCAAGACCAAAAACTTCCACATAATCTTGAAATATTATGTTCTCTAGAGAGTAACTGTGATTTAGTTTAGAAAAACCAAGTTTTAATATTTCAATTGCATCTTTGTATTTATGTGGAAGGAAATCATATAGTGTAGTTGTTATATGTCTCATTCTCTCTTTTAGCTCTTTATTCTTCCATTGTGAGTTAAAAATATTTTTTACAAAGTTTTCTTCATCAAGCTCTGACATGTTAAGTGAAGAACAAAGAAGTGAGATATATTCTTGGTTATATAAATTTTTTAATAACATTATAAACCTTCAAGTAAAACATACCAAAGTCTATCTACTTCTTTGTCGTTTAAAAATAGAGTTGATTTATTTTTAAAAAGTTCTTTGAGAGAATCTGTATTTATTCCAAGTGTGTGAGAACACTCTATATGTGTTGGCAAGAAAGCTCGTATAAGAGATATTTTATCGTCTTGTATCTTTAGTGAGCACAAAAAACAGTTTAGCTCTTTATGTAGTCTTCCTTCATACTCTAAGAGTTTCACATATGATTCTATAGCTACTCTTTTTGGGTTTTGCTTATTCCATTGCTGTGAAGCATTATCTATAAGATCAAAGTAAAAATCATCTAGTTCCTCAGCATCTCTCAAGTGTGTATGAAATAGAGCCATAAAGTCTTGCCAAAGACGTAGAAGCTTATAGTCGTTTATCCATTTAAAACCAATATGTATAACATCTTTTAGTCTTGAGATGCTAGATTTTGCAGAATCTTCTTTTTCATAGTCTATTTTAAAGCCGAGATTTATTACTCCATGTCTTGCTCCATAGAATCTATAAAGATTATCTAAGTTACCCTTTGATATTATTGTAACTATTAAATCTTCATCTTTTACTTTATTGAGATTTATAATGTAACCCTGCATTCTTTGCTTCTTTTATACCCATATTTGAATTATACTTTGAAAATATTTATGATATTATACTTTTTTAAACCTTTAAACTGTACAATATGTGACCTTTTCTCTAAATAGGCTAAGTATGTTTAAAAAGAGATTAAATTTAGATTAATATAGTAGTAAATTTACAAATTCGGGAGTGATTATGACAAAACATCATGATTTATTGAGATCATTTAAAGATAACTGTGGTTTTGGTCTTGTTGCCAATATCAAAAACAAAGCATCTCACAAAGTTTTAAATGACGCTGTAACAGCGTTAGAGAGAATGATGCACCGTGGTGCTGTTGCAGCAGATGGTAAAACAGGTGATGGTAGTGGTTTATTAGTTTCAATGCCAGAAGAATTTCTTCGTAATGAAGCTACATTGCATAATGTTGAACTATCTAAACAGTTCGCTATTGCATCTGTGTTTACAAAAGATAGAGCTCATTTAAAAGTAGTAGAAGATATTTGTGCAAACAATGACTTAAAAGTAGTCTTGACTCGTGATGTACCAATTGATGTTAATGCTCTTGGTGAGCAAGCTTTAGAATCTCTTCCTAATATCGTTCAATTATATATAATACCAAACTCTATTATGGCTACAAATAGATTTGATGCCCTTTTATATCTTTCTCGCAAAGAAGCAGAGCATAAACTTATAGATGATAGAGATTTTTATATCTCTTCAATGAGTTCAAAAGTTCTTTCATATAAAGGTCTTGTTATGCCTACGCATATTAAAGAGTTTTATAAAGACCTTCAAAGTGAAAAGTTTAAAATTTCATTCTCACTTTTTCATCAAAGATTCTCAACAAATACACTTCCTGAGTGGAGATTAGCTCAACCATTTCGTGCAGTAGCACACAATGGTGAGATTAACTCTGTTGAAGGAAACCGCATAAATGTAGAGATTAAAACAGAGTCTGTTAAAAGTGAAGTATTTACTGATGAAGAGATTAGTAGAATTCTTCCTATTTTACAACTTAATTCTTCAGATAGTGCATCTGCAGATAATTTTTTAGAGTTTCTTATCGTTAATGGTATGGACTTTTTTAAAGCTGTTCGTGCTGTTATTCCATCTGCTTGGCAAAATGCTCCACATATGGATCCAGAACTTCGAGCATTCTATGAGTATCATGCAACTGCTTTTGAAGCTTGGGATGGTCCGGCAGCATTTTCTGTAACAGATGGTCGTTATATTGGCTGTGTTCTAGACAGAAATGGTCTCCGTCCTTCAAAATATATAGTTACTAAAGATAATAATCTCCTCATTGCTAGTGAGTATGGGGTTGTAGATATTCCAGAAGAGGAAATCAAAGAGAGAGGTCGCCTTCAATCTGGTGAGATGATAGGACTTGACCTTAAATATGGAAAGCTTCTTAAAAATGAGCAAATAAATGACTACTTAAAGAGTTCTAACCCTTATATGAAGTGGTTAAATGAACATATGATTTATCTACAAGAACATGTAGAGATTGAGTATACTGACAAATGTGAGCTTGATGGAGGAAATTTTATTAAAAGACAAAGGTTTTTTAATATCACTCAAGAAGTTATTGAGCAAGTTATTGAGCCTATGATTCTTGATGGAAAAGAAGCTGTTGGTTCTATGGGTGATGATACACCTATAGCAGC
>JBLIEY010000118.1:0-8370 GCA_047633475.1 Sulfurimonas sp. | reverse complement strand
CCTGAGTAAGAATATAAGGACCCATACCAAAAGCACCGGGAGCTTGTATGGCAGATCCGGTTTCTCCACCTTTAAAACCATAAGTATCCAGATACTTTTTACTATAAAAATATATTCTTGCTAAATCAGAAAAGAACATTTCATATTTTTGTTCTAAAATTATTTTAAATCTATAGTTATCAATTTTCACAATATTAAAATCAATCTGATCAATATTAGTGTATAAAATTGGTGATTTTTTAAAGTACTTAAAGTTCTCTATGACAGAGTCTGTATTAAAATCTGTGCCATCTTGAAATTTCAGGTTTTTTCTAAGTGTAAACTCATATGTGTAGTCATCTATCCGTTGATGACTTTTGGCAAGATCATATTTCCACCCTTGTTCATTATCAAAAGAGCGTATCAAGCCTGAATTTGTACATTTTGCTATATAGGAGTATGGAATACTTGGAATAAAGACTTTTATATGAGATTTTGGGTGTAGAGGTGCTTCCGTTCGGGAGGAAGAATCATCATCTCTAAAACTTGCTTCGGGTATCAGATATTGATTGCCATGACTCATGGTAATTAAACATATAAGAAATAATATCTGCTTAAACAAACTTATAGCCTACTCCGGAAAGATTATTAATTATATCCGTTGGCAATTTTTTTCTTAGATTTCTAACTAAGGAGCGCAATGCACTATCAGTCATAACATCTTCATCCCAAACATTTTCTTGTAGTTCTTCATAATGTACTATACGATTTTGATTAGATATCAGAAGTTCAAAAAACAACATTTCTTTTTTATTTAAAAGAATCGATTGTTCTTTATATCTTAAGTTTTTGTTATCATAATCGTAAACATAATTAGGATCAACTTTTAAAGTAACTTCACGATTTTTCTCTATTTGTTCAATACACTTCTCTAGGCCTGCTAACAACTGTTCTAAGTCAACTGGCTTGACAAGATATTTTTCCATATGAAGTTCAACCGCTTCAAGTAAATAATTTTTATCTGTATGTGCTGTAATCATTATTATCGACGTTCTAGTATCTTCTTCTCTGATTTTTTTTACTAACTCAATACCATCGACTTTAGGCATATGTATATCACTGAGTATAATATCAGGCTTTTTATCTTTATATATTAGATAGGCCTCTTCACCGTCAGAGGCTTCAAAGACCTCCTTTACATAATACCTTAGTGAATCTGCAATATTTTTTCTTATCCCAATCTCATCTTCTGCATAAAGAATCGTCAGATTTTGCAGTTTTTGTAAAAGCTCTTTTTTCATCACTGACTCCTTTTAGCTCATATATAGATTTTATTTTTTCTCAGGATAAAAACCATCATTTGCATTTGCTTTTAAGAATCTTGCTAAATACTCAGATTCATCAGCATAAAGTTGTGCAAATCCACTCATGGTTTGTAAAATAGCATCCCATTCGAGCATTGTATGTTCCTTTGGTTGATGTGCTGCATGACACTGCGTACACATTTCATAAAAAAACTCTTCATGCTCTTCCCAAATTTCGCTTGGCATTTTCGAAAGATAACCTTTTTCTATAATTGCTTGTACTTTTATACTTTGCTCTTTTTCTCCAAAATTACCCTCTTGTTTAGTTGCCATCAAAAGAGATTTTGTTTTACTTGTATAAAGTTTATCTTCAAAAGCTATACCAGTAAACTCTACTAAAACATTCTTATCATCTATACTCTTAAGAACTTTTATGGGAGTCCCTATATAAAGTGTAGCATTTTTATCATCTATTTTAACTTTTGCAGTTTGAAAAATAAACATTTCATTTGCACTTAATGCAAAAAAACTCCCTACTATAAACAGACTTAACAGTACTTTTTGTATAATTGCTTTCATCTTTATGCTCCATGAATTTTTGGTGGGTTATATGCCACATTTGGACTAATAACATCTACTTTTTTGATTGAAACTAGTGTCGAGTTTGCAGATGTTGCACTTGCCATTTGCGATGTTGGTCTTGACGATGTCAAAACATTTACTTGACCTGAGTTACATCTTGAATTAGTTTGTGAACTATCTTCAGGAGAGTACCATGCACCCTCTTCTATAGCTACAACTCCATCACGAATTGAATTAGTTACAACAACACCTGCTAGTAAACTACCTCTATCGTTATATACTTCTACAACTTCACCATCTTTAATACCAAACTTTTTAGCATCATTTGGAGATACCCTTATAGGCTCTCTTCCTTGAACTTTATGAATATTTTGAACCCAAGTATTATCCATTTGAGAGTGAATTCTATAAGTTGGATGTGGAGATACTAAGTGTAATGGATATTTTTTCACTATCTCTTTATTTCCTAACCACTCTTTTGGTTCAAACCACATTGGATGACCTTTAAAATCTTTGTACTTATAACTTGCAAACTTATCAGAGAAAATTTGAATTTTTCCAGTTTCTGTTTTAAGTGCATTGTTTACAGGGTCTGCTCTAAACGCTGCATGACGTACATATTTTCTAGCCTCAGCAGGAATTTCATAATGTACACTTCCTTTGTCCCAAAACTGCTCAAATGTTATATTCATCTCACGTCTTGCATGTGATCTTGTATAAAGTTTTTTTAGCCAGTCCATCGGTGTTCGATCTCTTGTATATTTTTTCTCTGTACCAAATCTTCTAGCTAATAATGAAAATATTTCATAATCATCTTTTGACTCGTATCTTGGTTTTACTATCTGCTTCATTGCATAGATTCTATCATTTGAGTAAGACATACCAGATGCTATATCGTCTCTTTCTAGCGTTGTTGTTGCGGGGAATACTATATCAGCCATTTTAGCCGTTGGTGTCCACCATGGTTCTATTACAACTACAGTATCAAGTTTTCTCATAGCTTTTATAAGCTCATTTATATCTGGTTGGTGTCCTACTGGTGAACCACCTGCACTTAACATAAACTCAACTTTAGGATATGTTATAGTTTTACCTTTATAGGTAACTGTTTCTCCTGGTTTGTTGATTAAATCACTCATTCTTGAAGCAGGAATATTAAGATGTACCTCTCCACCTTTTCCTTGACTTAACCCGCCAACAGTTCTTTTTCCAGCAGCAGCATCACCACCACCTTCATAGTGCATAGAAAAACCAAATCCACCCCCAGGAAGTCCTACTTGACCTATCATAGATGCTAAAGTGATAATACTCCAATCTACTTGCTCACCATGTTCAGCTCTTTGCATTGCCCAGTTTCCAGCTATCATAGTTCTTTTTGAAACCATAGTATTAGCTAATTTTTCAATAGTTTTAGCAGGTACTTCTGTTAATTTTTCAGCCCATGTAGTAGTTTTATCAACACCATCAGTTTTTCCTAAAAGGTAAGGTAGAAACTTATCAAAACCATGAGTATATTTTTTAATAAATGCTTTGTCATATTTTCCTGTTTTATAGAGATAGTTCATCATAGCCATCATCATGGCTACATCAGAACCTGGTCTGATTTTTATCCACTCTGCATCAAATTCACTAGCACTTTTAGTGTAGATTGGGTCTATAGAGATAAACTTTATACCAGCTTTTTTATACTCTTCATATGCATCATAGCATCTATGGTTAGGTACAGAATAGCCTACTCTGTTTGTTTTATAGACATCTGCTCCCCATAAAACCATAACTTCAGTATGTTCAATAATTTGTTCATGTGCAGTTTGAATAGAATATACTTCCATATCACCTACAATTGAAGGATTTACAGGACCAGCTGCTCCATTGCTATACTCACCGGCTGTTCCAATTGATCCACCTATTTGGTTGAAAAATCTCCCTGCTAAAACATTTGGCTTAAAAGCACCTGGTTGTGACCAACCACCATAAGATGCATTATATATTGCTTCATTTCCACCTTTTTTTTGTGCTCTTTTAATAGCATCTGCTGCAAGATCAAGTGCCGTATCCCAAGAAACTCTTACAAATTCTTCTTTTCCTCTTAGATCCCCTCGACCTTTACCCTCTAAGTAAGATTTTCTAACAACTGGATATTTTACTCTTGAGTTTGAACTATTTCTATCAGATAAACCTTTTACTATAGCAGTAGGATTTACATCTGAATCGTGTTGAGAGCTGATATCAACAATCTTATCATCTCTTACGTGAGCATAAAAAGCCCCAAAGTGAGAAGCACTTGGAATCTTAACAGTTCTTGATTCTAATATATTTGCCGCAGCTAATGGACTAAGTCCTCCACTTACAGCAAGTACTGCTGAGCCCGCTACACTTTTTCTTAAAAAATCTCTTCTTGTAGTATCCATAATTTCTTTCCTTCTGGCTTGTGTTTGAAAAATTGTAACAAGAATAAGTAGCAAATAAATCGAATAATATTATTATTCGATTTCCATAAATAATGAATGAAAATATTCATGCATACTATATATAATGGATTAATAATTATAAATAAATCATCTATAAGTTGAAGTCATTCGATTTATTTGCTACTTATTTTCAATAAGATTTGAGGATGAAATACCAACAAATAATTATTTGTTGGTTTAAAATTCAATTTAAATAAGGATAAGATTATGAAAAATTCAAAACTAAGTATTGTAGCTACACTAACTATTTTAGGAATATTTTCTGGAGTAAACGCGAGTGAGTTTGATGAGGCATTTACAAATGGAAAAGTTAGTGGGGATGTAACTGCTACTTATGAACAAAGAAGTCAAGATGTAGAGACTGGTAATTATTATAATAATAGTGCTTATTCAGTTGTTTCAGCAGAACTAATTTATAAAACTGCAGATTTTCATAATTTTAGTCTTGCTTACGGTCTAAGAGGTTATCGTGTACTTTGGGAAGATGATAAAAATTCTATAAGTGGATATGGGGCTGGTAAGGGCGATGCAAGTTCAAGATTTTTTAATATCAATGGTGGTGAAATAGCTGTTACAACAAATGCTTACCTTGCATACGATACAGACATATTTCATATAAAAGCTGGTCGTCAAGAGTTAGAAACAGAATGGATGGATGAACACCACGATGCTGTTAGCATCTATGCAAACCCGACTGAAGAGCTTGAAGTTGAACTTATCTGGTCACAGAGTCGCTACAGAATGTGGGCGAGGGAACTATTTTATGGTAGCACAATGGACGGTTTTATGGGTAAGATTAACAGTGAGGGTGGCGGACTTTACAAAGTCGGTTTAACTTATAAAATTTCAGATTCATTAAAAGCAAAAGTTTATGCACTAAGTGCTCCTGAGAACTACTCTGTTTATGGTGGAAGAGTCTCTTTAGACACTAAAGTCAATGATATCAGTCTTGGTGGATTTATTCACTATATGCAAACAAATGAAGAACTTGACAATGAAGATGGTGAACTATTAGATGTAAAAGCCTATGTTGGAATAGACGGCTACAAAGCAACTCTAGGATATATCCAGACAGGTAAAGATGGCGGTTGGGGTTCTGCTTGGAAAGGTGGGGAAAATGTTGATCCATTTGAAGAAGGTGATCAACTATATAATTATGTTGCGGTAGATTCTCGTACTACATACATTGCACTTTCAAAAAGCATTGCAGGTTTAAGCCTAAGCGGAATCTATGGTTTAACCGATTACCGTTCTCCAAATAATACTACACCAGAGTACCATAAAAGTGAGTTCTGTGTATGGGCGAGTTATAACATCACTAAGAAGTTAAACCTTAGTGCAATACTAACTCTTAATGATTCAGATGAAGATGATTCTTACCCAACGTCAGATATGACTCAAGTTAGTACAACACTAGTTTATAAATTCTAATTTTTTTTAAACAAAAGAGGTGCAAGTGAGCCTTTTTTGTTTTTGGCAGACTATATAGAGGTACGGTCTAAGAGACATAAGCAAATAGAAGAATTTTACAGAGTCCATTCTTTCTCCTAAATTGACACGATTATTAAACTCGTCTTTTTTTGCTTAGACCGTATCTTTATATAGTCACATAATACGACTTAATTAAAAAAATGGGTACATCAAACCATCTCTAAACTATAATACATCGAGAGTAACAAAGATTTATTTACAAATGGCTATAAAAAAATTCTAAAATATGACGTTTTTATAATAAGCAAAGATTGAGTTGATAAAGAAATTTTACTTTTGGTTATAGTGATGTATGACGTAAAAACTTATATAGCTCATGATTACGAAAGTGTAAATCTTGCTATTATCGAGTGGATGTTCAATTACGATCTTCCCAAGTTCACAGTGTAATGTAATTCTATAGTTTCAGTAGTTGATAGAGCTAAAAAAATCATATCATAGTGAGACTGTAAAATAAACTCGTATAATAAATAGTTGGAAATATGATACTATATTTTCACAGAGTTCAACTTTTTTGCTACTTTTTTTACTACTCTATTTGGAACTTTCTATTTCATATTAGATATTCCATTTACTTCTAAGTTATTGTATGCTCAAGATTTATTTCTAAAACAGTATTCTTTGTCTCTTGAATTTCAGCTACTATATCCTCAATTTTACTGAAACAATCTAAATCTATAATCTTCTCAGAAATATAAACAAACAATTCTTCTTGATTATTTATTTCTTTCATTACATAATCATAAGTAACACCTTTATTTATATTAGATGTTTTATCATTTAACAATCCGACATACACAGATGAAGGTATTCTATTTTTAGTTAATAAAGTAATTATCTTTTCATTTGAGATACTAGTATCTAAGAAGTCAAGAGTATTAACCAACAATTTTTTATATTTAGCTTTTATTGGTATTGCATCGATAAGTACAAGTATCTCTTCTTTATTATTATTTTCAATGAGTTCATTAATGTATCTTTCAAAATACTCTTTTTTTAAACCAGTAAAGAAAAAGTTAATATCAATTTTATAATCTTTCGGCTCTCCGTCTTCATTAGTTCCTGTATAAGTAAAATTATAATCATAATAAAGAACTAAACGAATAAACTCTTTATAATCTTCAAAGTCTTTTATATAATTTTGAATTAAATAACACTCCTCAATATTATGGTCTTTATGGTATTCATTGAATCTTATTTTGTAAAGCTTTAAGAAGACACTTGCGAAAATATCTTCTAGCTTGTAATCTAAAAAATGAAATAGTTTTTTTAATTCTTCTTTATCAATCTTTATTTCTTCTAAATCTTCTTGACTGGATGGAATATAGACAATCTGTCTGATTTTTTGTTTAATAAATTCAAAAGTTATGTTATTTTTCTCTAAATATTCTAATATAAAAGAGAAATATATTGGAGGAGTAATTCTATGTTTAATTATCAAATCTAATAGTTCATGAATATAAGGTCTATAGGTGTTAAAGTCTGTATCATTTTTTATTATAAAATATATTTTCATAAAAGAAATATCTATAAACCAAGATATGTTTTCTTTTTTTTCTTTCTTAAAAAATATTAATAGCTTCTGGTACAATGCAATATTCTTATTACGAAATGAGTTTTCTACATATCTTTTCAATTCACTAATTTCTAATGTATCATCAATGCAATCTATATCTAAAGTTGTAAGTCCTAAATCAAATAGAAAATCATCAATAGTTTTAAATGTGTCAGTGTTACTAATATTTAACATGCTATTAACAGCTAACTCTTGAAATAGTTGTGGTTTCTTTTCATACCAATATTCTAATAGTTTATTAAGTTCATATGGTCTATTACTATTTTTAGTAAAATGTAATGAATTAATGAAATCAATAAAACTTTCTACACTTGTATATTCCTCAACAAAGTGATTGTACAAATTCATATCATCTTCTGACGTATCTAAATCGTATTTATTATAATGTTCATCAATAATCCATTCTTTTATATCTTTTTGTTTAGGATACTCCTCTATAAATTTATCCAAATTATAAACTACGTATATTTTGCCAATAAGAAGTTGATTGAATGTAAAAGTTGGCGTTCGAGGAATATCTAAAAATAATGAAAATGCTTCATCTTTGTGTTTTCGATGAGCCATTGCATTGAATAAAACTTCTTCAAGTTTTGATAAGAATTTATAATCATTAACTGTAGTTAGTTGCTCTTTTATATTCTTATATAACTCAATTGTTATCTCATAATAATATTGTTCATTTTTAGATTGTAATTCTTCATTGATACTATTTCCAATATCACTTAATATATCCAATGCTATACATTTTAAATCAATATCAGGGTTATTTAGCATTACTAATATAATTTCTTTTGCTTTATCAAATACTTTTCTTATATTATCTTTTGAAGTATCAAACTCAATATTTTCTGTATTACTATACATAGATTTTAGTGATCCCATAAACAGATTCCTAAAAGCACTTTTTAAGATATCTAATTTATTTACATTCATTAAATCATCATTTAGCCAATTTTTCATTTCTCCT
>JBLIEY010000117.1:0-8375 GCA_047633475.1 Sulfurimonas sp. | reverse complement strand
TACATCATCAAAAATCCTCGTTATGTAGGTATGCTTCCTCGACGTGTTAGTATTGGTATGTCTGGAAATAGCGCAAGTGTTACATCATTTTTTGCCAATGACTTGTATTTTGCTCTTGCAAATAAAGATGGTATATACGGTTTTAATGTCTACATGGGCGGGAAAAATACAGAAATAGCCCAAGATGCAGATATCTTCTTACTCAAAGAAGAAGTTTTTGACTTTTTCAAAGCCTTCGTAGAAGCATTTTACTTACATGGTTCTCGTTTTTCTCGTTCAAAAACTCGTCTTTTTTATATGCTAGAAAGTGTTGGTCTTAATGTTCTTAAAGCTTATATAGAAAAAGAATATGGAAAGTTTTTTGAGTCAGGTGGTGTATTACAGCTAAATAAAAAACTGTTTTCAGATAATGAAAAACTCAAAGATGGAACTCACTCTTACTGTTATCAAACAGATTTCGCTCGTTTAAGTGTAGAGGAAATGAAAGAAATATCAGAGTTTGCATCTAATAACGATGTAGAGATAAGAATTGGAGTTGATCAAAACATCTACCTACTTGGACTCCCCGATGCTACTACGCCGTTTAAATCTCCAAAAGAAAGTTCCACTATCATAGCTTGTGCTGGTAACCTTTGTCCTTACTCATTTTGGAGCATTAAGAATGAAACTAAGTACATACCTCTAAAGAAAATAGCCGAGCATGGAATTACAATAGGTTTTTCTGGATGCTTAAAAGGTTGTGCAAGGCACAGACATACGGACATAGGTTTAGTTGGTTTAAAGACTAATAACTTTGGCGATACAGAAGGTGGAGCAAGAGTTTTTATAGGTGCTGTTCACACAACAGGACAAAGTATTGGTCGTATGCTATTTTCTATGGTTCCACTTGTGCATCTATATGAAACACTAGAGCTTATTATAAATATATTTGAGCAAAGTGGTTATAGTAACTTTGAAGAGTTTTCAGATGCTATACTTAACAAGTTCTCTGAAAAATTTTTAGCTTTATGGATACTTGCAAGTTTACAAACAGGAAAAGTTTTAAAACTAGAACCAACTGATTCAGGATTTAAGTATGAAAAAGATCTTTTACAAACTAATTTTGGCGATGTAGATTTTTTAGAATCTATAGAAGAAGAATTCTCAAGATCAGTAAGTGCATTATCTAAAAAGCAATGGACAGTAGCAGGAGAGGACCCAACTTACAAACCAAAGATAAATAGAGTTAACTTTCGTTAGATATAAATCTGAAAATGGTAAAAAAGTTTTTGTAAAAATAACATTTAATTGTTATAATTGTAATAAAGACAGTTCACTATGACACAATGTATAAAGATTCTAAAAAAAAGTAAAGTAAATTATAAAATTCATCAGTATGTTCACGATAGTAATGCCGAATCTTATGGTGGTGAAGCATCTGAGAAACTTGGAATTTCCTCTGAAATGGTTTTTAAAACATTAGTGGTAGTAACAGATACAAAAAAGTTTGCTGTTGGAGTTGTTCCTGTTTCATCAATGCTTAGCATGAAACTTATGGCAAAGGCTTTGGGAGCTAAAAAAGTTACTATGGCAGATGCTCATGACGTAGAAAAAAACAGTGGTTACGTTCTTGGTGGTGTAAGCCCTCTAGGACAAAAAAAACGCTTAAAGACAATCATAAATGCAAGTGCAGCTCAATTTCCAACTATCTTTGTTAGTGCTGGCAAAAGAGGTTTAGACGTTGAACTTAATGCTGATGATTTACTAAAGTTACTAAATGCAAACTATGCAGATATTACACAACTATAATTAAATGAGGAAATATAATGAATATTGAAATACAAGCCGTAAACTACTCAGATAAAAGACATGCAAAAGACATGACAGCACTTTTAAATTCTTATGCTAAAGATCCGATGGGAGGCTCCGAAGCTTTGTCTGAATATGTAAAAGAAAACCTTGCATCTGAGCTATCAAAAATTCCACATAGTTTAAGTATCATCTCCTATGTTAATGATAAACCAGCAGGTCTAATTAACTGCTTTGAGGGGTTTTCAACATTTAAATGTAAACCTCTCATTAATGTACACGACATAACAGTAGACTCCGAATTTCGTGGACTAGGAATAAGCCAAAAAATGTTGTCAAAAGTTGAAGAAATAGCAAAACAAAGAGGCTGTTGTAAAATTACTTTAGAAGTTTTAGAAGGTAACACAGTTGCCCAAAATGCTTACACAAAGTTTGGTTTTGCAGCCTATGAACTTGACCCAAAAATGGGCAAAGCACTTTTTTGGCAAAAGAATATTTAAACACTTTAAAAATAGCTTTTGGGTTATACTTCTTTAAAACTATATTAATAGGAGTAAGTGATGAAAATATTAGCTTTTAGTATTTTAAGTATCCTAATGTTCTGTGGTTGTGTAGCTATGAATGCTCATTTTGATGGTCACAACAGTGGTATTGGCATAAGCACAAAGATAGGACGTTAGTATAATTTAAATGCAGAACCTACCTATAAACGAAGTCTTACCTCAAGTAAAAAAAGAACTTCTAAGTTCAAATAAACTTGTACTTCAAGCCCCACCTGGAGCTGGAAAAACTACAGCACTTCCTATCTCTCTTTTAAATGAGAGTTGGCTAAAAGATAAAATCATAATCATGTTAGAACCTCGTCGTTTAGCAGTTCGTTCTTGTGCATCTCGTATGGCTGAACTATTGGGCGAAAAAGTTGGACAGAGAATTGGTTATCAGATAAAAATGGAGTCTGTTAAAAGTAAAGATACAAAGATTTTAATTGTTACAGAGGGGATTCTTACTCGTAAACTTCAAGCCGACCCTAGTTTAGAAGATGTAGCTTTAGTAATCTTTGATGAATTTCATGAAAGAAGTATACATGCTGATTTATCTTTGGCGCTTTGTCTGGAATCTCAGTCTATTATCAGAGAAGACCTCAAACTTCTTGTTATGTCTGCTACTTTAAATACTCATGCAATTTGTAATCTATTAGAAGGTGCTCCGCTCATAGAAAGCCAAGGTCGTTCGTTTGCGATTGAAGATATTTACATAGATGCTAAAATAACACAGCCTACTAAGAAAGAACTTCCTACTTTTATATTTAAACTTTTAGAAAATGTTTTAAAAAAAGATGAGGGAAATATACTTGTATTTTTACCAGGAATAGCTGAGATAAAAAAAATACAGATGCTGCTTGTTGATAATCTAAAAAAGACTAACAACTCCTCTGTTTTTATTTGCACTCTTTATGGAAATCTTTCTAAAGAAGAACAAGACAGAGCCATAAAAGCCCCACCTAAAGGCAAAAGAAAAATTGTTCTCTCTACTAATATTGCACAAACAAGTCTAACTATTGAAGGTATAAAAATAGTCATAGACTCAGGACTTCAAAACACTTCTGTGTTTAATAGCAGTTCAGGAATGAACAAACTTCAAAGCTCTTTTATATCACAAGATTCGGCGACTCAAAGAGCTGGGCGAGCTGGGCGTTTAAGTGAGGGTAAGTGTTACCATCTTTGGCATAAAGGTAAAATTCTTTTAAAACATGACAAACCAGAAATACTCTCAACTGACTTAACACAGATGCTACTAGAAATTTCTCTTTGGGGAAGTGAAGATGTAAGTGAACTTCAATGGATGGACTTACCTCCTAAAGATTTGATGATTCATGCAAAAGAACTTCTATTTGAACTAGGAGGTATAGATGCAAATGCCAAGATAACAAAACATGGAAAACAAATGTGTTCTTTTGGTATGCATCCACGCCTTGCCCATATGATGATAAAAGCTAAAGAAATGGAACTATCATACGAAGCTTCTTTACTTTGCGTGCTTATACAAGAAAAAGATATTTTCACCTCATCGTACAGATCTTCAGATATAAAAGAAAGAGTATCAATTTTACATGATGTTAGTTGTGGCATCTCATTCAATGCTTCTTACATAGATATAAGGCAATGTAGGCTTTTATTTCAAAATGCTTCGAGAATACAAAAGAAACAAAAGAGTGTTGTAAACCTAGAGATGATAGGTGTACTTTTAGCCCTAGCCTACCCAAAGAGAGTCTCACAACGTAGAGCTAAAAATAGTTGTTCATACTTACTTGCAAATAAAAAAGGTGCTTATCTGCATCAAGAGGACGAACTATTTGACTCTGAGTATCTAGTCGTTTGCGATTTGGATGGTAAGTCTGAAAATGCTCTTATATACAAAGCGGCATCTATAGATAAAATACAAATACAACACTATTTAAAAGATAACATAAAAATCATAGAAAGTGTTTTATGGAACTCCGAGCTTCAAAGAGTTGAGGCGAGAAAGAGAAGCTATTTTGGAAGTATTATTATAAATGAAACTCAGATGCAAAGTTCGTCTAGTGAAGAGGTATCAAAGGTTTTACTTAATGGCATACGAGAGTTAGGATTAGACTCTTTAGCATGGTCTCAAGAGTCGCTTGGTCTCAGACATCGTCTAAACTTTATAAATGCTCACAAGGCTCTTAAAATGAGTTGTGAGTTTCCAGACTTTAGTGATGAGCATCTGCTAGCATCTATGGATGAATGGTTATTGCCTTATCTTGATAATAAACACTCAATAAAGTCTCTTTCGTCTTTAAACCTTTTCTCTATTCTTTCCTCTTTACTAACATGGAAGCAGAAGCAAGAGTTAGATGCACTAGCTCCTGCAAAAATGAAAGTAGCAAGTGGTTCTAACATTTACATAGACTACGCAGATGCACAAAAGCCAATACTAGCAGTTAGACTTCAAGAGATGTTTGGAACTAAAAATACACCTACTGTACTAAATGGCAAAATCAAGCTTATGATTCACCTACTCTCTCCTGCATCTAAACCTATGCAAATAACACAAGACTTAGAAAGCTTTTGGGCAAACACCTATAGTGAAGTAAAAAAAGAGTTGCGTGGAAAATATAAAAGACACTATTGGCCTGATGACCCATTAACAGCTCAGGCTACGAGTAAGACTAGAAAGTGGATGTAATTTATTAAGTAAAATATTTTAAGGGAAGTGTTCAAAACTTTGTGTTAGATTTTTTGTTTCATAATCCCTTAATATTTGTGGAACTTAGCAGTTTTTACTTTTTGAACACTTTGTGGAACACACAAAACTAATATGAGTGCTTCGTGTTCCAAATATAAGAGGATTATGAACATTAAATCTAGTAAATTTTTTTACTTCTATATTATAAATTACGGCTCTTTTTAAATAGCAAATTGTATTTTATATGATTAAAACCAAAGCCTTAAACCAGCTGTTGCATATACTTCATCTAACGGAGCATATTCATCAGTATTTCCAAAGTTTTTACTCCACTCCACCCCAACATAAGGTGCAAATTCTCTTACAACTTCATATCTTAATCTTGCTCCTACTGTAAGATTTGATATTCCTTTGCCTAAGCCCATTTGTAAATCATCTTTTGCGTATGCAGATATTGCAACACTCGGACTTAAAATTAATTTTTGTGTTAAAAGTGCCTCATATTCTGCTTCGGCTCTTAATCCAACATTCCCATTATCATCAAACAAAAAAGCCGCTCTTGTTTCAAAAAAATATGGAGCTAAACCTGAAAAAGCAAGTACACCCCAAGTATTATCTTCTTCTTCAGCCTTGTCATACCCAAGACCAAATTGAATATCCCAATATGGTGATATAGCACGAGAATAAACTAGCTGATTTTCACTCTCTGTAGAAGAACTTTCATCTGCTTTTTCACCCTCTGAATATACATATACTTTATTTATATCATAGCCTATATACGCATAAGTATCCCAGCTAACAGTTTTTGTATCTGCATATTGATATTCTAGTTGATCTAGCATCACTGTAGCTCTTGGTATATCGCCACCACCACCTGCATAAGCAGATGTACCTAAGCTAAATGCCAATATTGTTCTTAATAATAATTTTTTCATCATATCCTCCTTAAGCCACTACAACTTTTCTAAACATACCAGACATATGGTAGATTAAGTGACAGTGATAAGCCCATGAACCTTTGGCATCTACATTTACACGAAAACTAATTTTAGAACCAGGTTGGGCAATAATTGTATGTTTTTTAGGTAGATAATTGTCATCACCCGTCTCCAAGTCACTCCACATACCATGGAGATGCATTGGGTGGTTCATCATTGTGTCATTAATATAAGTAATTCTAAGTCTTTCACCATATTTAAATTCCAAAGGTTTAGCATCTTTATATGCTATTCCATTAATAGACCACATATAACGCTCCATATTTCCAGTTAAGCGAAGAATTATTTCTCTATCTGGACACCTGTCATGAGTTGTCGGTGTAAGAGATCTTAAATCAGCGTAAGTTAAAACTTTTCTACCATTATTTCTTAACCCAACTCCTGGATCATCAAGTCTGTATTGAGGGTCCATCGCTCTCATTGTTGTTTGAACTCCTCTATCTTCTTCTAATGGAGTGATTGGAATTATAGGTTTACTCATATCCATTTTATTTGGTGTTGTTTTTGCAGACATATCCATACCACCACCACATTTCATAGCAGTTTCTTTTTTCTTTGGAATCTCTTTCATTGCTGACATATCATGTCCCATTGCAGAGTGATCCATAGGTTCGTTTATCTCTTTTTTGTCATCTTTCATCGCTGACATATCGTTTCCAGAATGATCCATGCCGCTCATATTCATTCCCATGTCTGCATGGCTCAGAATAGGTAATGGATCCATTTCTGGAATAGCAGCTATAATATTTACATCATAAGTTAAAGCTCCAAGAGCGTAACCGCTTCTATCAAGACTTTGAGCAAAAATTGAATATGCTTTATTATCTTGAGGTTGCACAATTACATCATATGTTTCTGCTACACCAATTCTAAACTCATCCACTTCTACTGGTTGAACATAGTTTCCATCTGAAGCGACAACTGTCATCTTTAATCCAGGAATTCTTACATCAAAGAAAGTCATAGCTGCTGAGTTTATAAAACGCAGTCTAATTTTTTCTCCATTTTTAAAAAGTGCTTTAAAGTTTGTTGCTGGATTTTGTCCATTCATAAGGTAGGTGTATGTATAACCAGTTACATCAGATAAATCTCTATCAGTCATAGCCATTTCATTCCACATCTTTCTATCACTAAATGCAGCTAAAAAACCTTTTTCGCTTACTTCAGATAAAAAATCTCCAACAGTTCTTTGTTTAAAGTTGTAATAATCAGCTGAGAGTTTGATTTTTCTGTATACAGATTCTGGTTTTTCATCTGACCAATCAGATAAATTGATTACATATTCTCTATCATAGTCTAATATTTCTTCTTTTGGTTCGATGACTATGGCTCCATATACACCTGTTTGTTCTTGAAAATCTGAGTGTGAATGATACCAATATGTACCACTTTGAACAATATGAAATTTATATGTAAAAGTCTCTCCAGCAGGAATACCATCAAAACTAATACCAGGAACTCCATCCATAGAAGGTGGTAAAATGATTCCATGCCAATGAATAGATGTGTCTTCTGAAAGATTATTTGTTACATTTATAGTAACTTCATCTCCTTCCCTCCATCTAAGCGTTGGACCAGTGATCATAGAATTTACAGCTGTTGCAACTGCAAATTCCCTTGTTATGTTTACATTAATCTTATCTATTGTGAGGTTAAACTCTGTTCCGCTTAGTTCTTGAGTCTCTCTACGAGTATAGATTTTAGTACTAGCATTAAGTGTTAATGATGATGAGGCGACTACTGCAGAAGTGACAATACCCTTTACAAAAGTTCTTCTTGATATATTTGAATTTTTACGAGTCATTTTGAACTCCTCTAGTTTTGTTTGATAAAAGTAGTTTAGCAGAGAAGGATTAGTTGAACATTACTTTATTTTATTGAACATAATTATATATTTTTTCTTCTAATAATCTTTTTATATTATCATCACTGTATTTATCTTTAATATCATTATAGAGCTCAGGGACTATATCAAAAAATGTATCTAAAAATTTAGGGTCAAAATGTTTACCGGATAATTCTTGCATCATACTTTTTGTTTTTTCATAACTATATGGTTCTTTATATGGTCTCTTAGAAGTTAATGCGTCAAAAACATCAGCAATTGGATATATCCTAGCATTGATAGGGATTTCTTCTCCTTTTAGCCCCTTTAAATATTCACTACCATCATATTTTTCGTGGTGGTATTCAACAACATCTTTTGCATCCTCTAATTGTTTAGAATTTTTTATAATATCTTTTCCTAAATATACATGCCGTTTCATTGTTTCAAATTCATCAACAGTTAATTTGTCGGGTTTTAATAAGATACTATCACTTATCCCAATTTTACCAACATCATGTAAAAAAGCACCCTGAATAAGCGCTGTTAATTTTTGT
>JBLIEY010000116.1:0-8583 GCA_047633475.1 Sulfurimonas sp. | reverse complement strand
CTAGTGATGAAATACCCATGATAAATCCTTCTTTTTAATTATTCTTTAATTATTTGTAATTTATATGCTAATTATATCGACTAAAATTATTATTATTTTAACTAAATTTATTGTTTATCAATACTTAAGATGTTTGAATTCTAATATGTGAGGATAATAAATCAACAATTAGCTGATATTTTGATAGAAGCTTGGGATTAATTTTATGCTAAAACTTCTACTTATTGTAGAAGTTTTAATACATTTTGTTGAACAGCATTAGCTTGACTCATTGCAAATGAACCAGACTGAGCTAGAATATTATTTTTTGAAAAGTTAGCAGACTCTGCTGCGAAGTCAACATCACGAATCTGAGATTCAGCTGCTGCAACATTTACTTGTGTAACAGAAATATTACGTATAGTTGATTCAAGTTGATTTTGTGTAGAACCTATATCTGAACGAATTTGGTCTAAGGCTGTTAAAGCATGGTCCATAGTCAAAATGGTGTTTTCTGCCCCTTCTCTTGTAGTAACATCAGACTCACCTACTGGGTGTCCAGTACTCACAGAAAAAAGATCATTAGCACCTGCACCAAACCCAGAAAAACCTGTAGCACCCTCTTGAACTTCAACAGATTTTTCAGAAGAAAGAGTTAACTTACCTGAATTATATTGGTCTCCATCAGAAGCAATAAGACCTAAACCTGTAGCAACTTGAGATTGATTAATAGTAGATATTTTTATCTCACTACCATCATTTGCAGTAAGAATAATTTTTGCACCATCGTGAGTAGCAATTACACCTGTATCTTCTGATTTATTATTAATTGCATTCATGAGTGAATTACTTGCATCACTAACATCTACATTAACATCTCCAATATCAGTACCATTAATAATTAAATCACCAGCAATAATTTTTCCACCTGCTACATTTTCACCTGTGACAATTGTTTGAGCTTTAGCCTGAACACCTGTTGCAGTTTCTACACTATTTATAGCTGTTGCTTTTGCCCATGCTGAGCCAGCTGAGTGACCTATTAAATTGTCTCCACTCTCTTCACTAGCGGCAGAACTAACACCAGTTAATACACCATTAATAGAGAATTTATCATCAAAAGCTAAAGCTGCAGTTTTAAGATCAGCTGCTGCATTAACAACACCAGAATTTGCACCACCTTTACCTTCAGTATTTACATGCATACCAATTGCATCTGTTTGTGTACTGGCAATACTAACGCTTACTGTTTCATCTTTATAAGCACCGATGTGAAATGCTCTATTTTGAAAAGTTCCATCAAGTAGTTTTTGACCATTAAACGAAGTTGTAGTAGCAATATTTTGAGCTTCTTCAATAAGTTTTGATATATCTCTTTGAATGGCAGATCTAGAATCTTCATTTTGACCATCAGATGCAGCTTGAATTGCTTTAGTTCTAACAATATTTATGATATTTTCATATTCGTCAAGAGCACCATCAGCAGTTTGAACAACACCAATACCATCATTTGCATTGTTGATTGCTTGACCTAAACCAGAAGCTTGAGCACGCAGACTATTGGCAATAGCAAGACCAGAAGCATCATCAGCTGCTGTGTTAATACGTAAACCAGAACTCAAGCTTTGTAAGCTTTTATCTAGTTTTAAATTAGTATTAGCCGAATTTCTGTGAGCATTCATCGCCGCAATGTTTGTGTTAATTCTAAAACCCATAATAAATCCTTTTGTTTGGATGTTTTATGAATTAAAGCAAAATATATACCAAGTTTTTTTTAGTGAGAATTTAGTAGAAGTTATAAAAGAGGAAAAAGCACTAAAGAGAAAGTCTTTAGTGCCAAAAAAGTAAAGAGATTTACTATTGTAAAAGTCTCATTACATTTTGTTGTACAGCATTAGCTTGACTCATAGCATATGAACCAGACTGAGCTAGAATATTGTGTTTTGCAAAGTTAGCAGATTCTTCTGCGAAGTCAACATCACGAATCTGAGATTCAGCTGCTGCAACATTTACTTGAGTAACAGAAATATTACGGATAGTTGACTCAAGTTGATTTTGAGTAGAACCTATTGTTGAACGAATAGTATCTAAAGATGTTAAAGCATGATCCATAGTAAGAACTGTGTTTTCTGCAGCTTCTCTAGTTGTAACATCAGCTTTATCAACAGCATTTCCTGCACTTACTACAAAGTCTGAAGATGCAGCACCAAAACCTGATGTTCCAGTAGCTCCTTCTGTAATAACAATGTCATCAGCAGCAGCAAGAGTAATTTTACCAGCATTAAACTGATCTCCATCAGCACCTACTTGACCTAAACCTGTAACAGCTTGAGAGCCATTTAAAGTTGAGATTTTAATAGTACTACCATCTTCAGATGTAAGAGCCATTTTCGCACCATCATGAGTAGCAATTACTCCTGTTTCTTCTGATTTGCTATTAATTGCATTCATTAGAGAGTTACTAGCATCACTAACATTTACATCAACAGATCCAATATCTACACCATTGATAAGTAAATCACCAGCTGTAAGAGTACCATTAGAAACATCTAAACCAGATACATTTGTTTGTGCAATTGCATTTACACCTGTAGCTGTTTCTATACTATTGATAGCAGCAGCTTTTGCCCATGCTGAACCTGCAGAGTGAGCGATAGTGTTATCACCTTCTACTGCACTAGCAGAACTTATACCAGTTGTAACACCATTAACAGCAAAAGTACTATCAAAAGCTACAGCAGCTGTAGCAGCATCTTCATTTACAGTATTAGCAGCTTCATTGTTTACATGAGTACCAATTGCATTAGTTTGCGCACTAGCGATACTAATATCAACTGTTTCATCTTTATAAGCACCAATATGGAATGATTTGTTTTGGAAAGTACCATCAAGTAAATTTTGACCATTAAATGAAGTTGTTGTTGCAATATTTTGCGCTTCTTCTAATAGTTTATCAATATCTCTTTGAATAGCACCTCTAGAATCTTCGTTTTGACCATCAGAAGCAGCTTGAATTGCTTTAGTTCTAACAGTATTAATGATATTTTCATACTCATCAAGAGCACCATCTGCAGTTTGAGCAACACCAATACCATCATTAGCATTGTTGATTGCTTGACCAAGACCAGTTGATTGAGCACGAAGACTATTTGCGATAGCAAGACCTGAAGCGTCATCAGCCGCTGTATTAATACGTAAACCTGAACTTAAGCTTTGTAAACTTTTGTCAAGTCCTAAGTTAGTTTGATTAGCGTTTCTGTGAGCGTTCATTGCCGAAATGTTTGTGTTAATTCTAAATCCCATAATAAATCCTTTTCTATGGCAGAGTTTTCACTCTATTTGTTTTATTTATCTTGGCTTCCTTGCCTTGATGTTAAGTATATCGGCAGGCAAATAAATAACTTTAACAAATCTACAAATATTTGATAATTTCCACTATTTAAACTTTTTTTGCTACACTTCCAAGATTAAAAACACTCACTATACTATATATAGGAAAACTATTTGAACTTAATTATCGTCGAGTCACCCGCTAAAGCTAGGACTATAAAGAACTTTTTAGGCAAAGATTATGAAGTTATTGCGTCTAAAGGTCATATACGTGATTTACCTAAATCACGTTTTGGAATCACTGTTGAAGAAGAAACTAATCATCTTATTCCAGCTTATAGTGTTGCAAAAGAAAATGCTCCTACTGTTAAAGAGATAAAGACACTTGCTAAAAAAGCTGATATCATCTATATCGCGACCGATGAGGACCGCGAGGGTGAAGCTATTGGATGGCATATTGCTCATGCTATAAAAAAAGATCCAGAGGAACTTCCTCGTATTGTTTTTCATGAAATTACAAAAACTGCAATCAATCATGCACTTGAAAATTCTCGTAAAATAGATATGGATATGGTTAATGCTCAACAAGCTCGTCGTATGCTTGACCGTGTCGTTGGATACAAACTATCTCCTCTTTTAGCTTCTAAGATTCAAAAAGGTTTATCTGGTGGTCGTGTTCAATCTTCAACTCTAAAGCTAGTAGTAGATAGAGAAAGAGAAATCAAAGCTTTTATCCCTGTTGAGTTTTGGACAATCGATACTATATTTAAAAAAGACATCGAAGCTAATCTCATTACTCATATGGGTGATAAACTCTCTAAACTATCAATCGAGAATAAAAATGATGCAGATGCAATAACTAAAAGTGTTAATGCGGACTCGTTTGTTATTTCAAAACTTGAAACTAAGCAGAGAAAGACTTCCACTCCTCCTCCATTTATGACTTCAACACTTCAACAAACAGCATCTAGTAAGCTAGGATTTACTCCTAAAAAAACTATGATGGTTGCACAAGCTCTTTATGAAGGTGTAAAAACACCAGACGGAACATCAGGTGTTATTACTTATATGAGAACAGACTCACTTAACATGGCAGCAGAAGCTGTTGGTGCAGTTCGTGGAATTATTGAAAGTAGATTTGGTAAAAAGTATCTTCCAGATGAGCCAAAAGTTTATGGTAAAAAAGCCAAAGGTGCACAAGAAGCTCACGAGGCCATTCGCCCTACTATGCTTCACTTCTCACCAGAAGTAGCACAGAGTTTTTTAAAAGCTGATGAGATTAAACTTTACCGTCTTATTTATGAAAGATTTATGGCTTGTCAAATGAATGATGCACTATTTGAGCAACAAAGCATCATTTTTAAAGGAAATGAAAACGAGTACAGAGCAAGTGGTAGAAAACTAATTTTTGATGGTTTTTACGCTGTAACAGGAACTGAAGACAAAGACAAACTTCTTCCAACTCTAAAAGAAGGGGATGTTGCTGAGATACAAAGTATCAAACCTGAACAACATTATACAGAGCCACCTGCTCGTTATTCAGAAGCATCTCTTATTAAAAAACTTGAGTCTGAAGGAGTTGGTCGTCCATCTACTTATGCTCCGACAATAGCAACTCTTAGTGGTCGTACTTATGTAACTATTGAGAAAAAGCAAATCGTTCCTACTGAGATGGCTTTTACCGTAACAGAGATGCTAGAGAAAAATTTTGCAAATATAGTAGATATTTCTTTTACTGCAAATATGGAAGAAAAACTAGATGAAGTTTCAGAAGGTAGAAGTGACTGGCAACAACTTTTAAGTGATTTTTATTTTCCTTTTATGGATCAGGTAGCTGAGGGTAAAGAGAAAATAGTTTCACTTAAACTTGCGAAACCTTTAGGACGAACTTGTCCAAAATGTGGAGAGAGTGAATTACTTTTACGTTCTGGCCGTTTTGGAAACTTTATCGCTTGTAGCGGTTTTCCAAAGTGTAAATACACTGAACAATGTGATGAAGATGGAAACAAAGTAGAAGAAAAAATTGAAACAAGTGATGAAAAGTGCGATAAGTGTGGAAATGATATGATAATTAAAAATGGTAGAAATGGTAAATTTCTAGCATGTAGCAATTATCCTGATTGTAAAAATACTAAAAGCATCGATGTTGAGACTCAAGTAAGTGAAGCCCCTTGTCCTGATTGTGGTGGTGAAGTTAGTCTTAAAAACTCAAGACGTGGTCCTTTTTGGGGATGTGCAAACTATCCTGATTGTAAATTTATCTCAAAGTTTGAACCTACAACTATTAAGTGTAAAGAAAAAGGCTGTAAAGGTGTTCTTGCAGAGAGAACTTACAGAAACAAAGATGTTTACGAATGTGTAAAATGTAAGAACAGAACTCCTAGGGGAGAAGAGGCTAAATAGCACATGAAAATAGGCGTTATTTCCGATACACATAAAAAAGTTAAAATGGCAGAAAAAGCACTAACTCTACTTATAAAAGAGGGTGCTGAGTTTATTGTTCATGCCGGTGATATTGTAGAAGTAGAAATACTAGAGATGCTTAAAAAATGTGGGCTTAAATATATTGCAGTTTATGGAAATAATGATGCTCATTTAGCTCAGTACCATGGCAAATATAATCTAGTCCAAGAACCTCACTACTTCAAACTTGCAAATACTAAATTTAAACTAATGCATATGCCGTATTATATGGCTCCAGATGCTGATATTGTAATATTTGGGCATACTCATATCTTTGAGAGTGACTTTAAAAACGGTACTCTTTTTCTAAATTCAGGAGAAGCATGTGCCAGAAACAAACAAATATCCGAATGTGCTATGCTTGAAGTTACAGATACAACATTTGAAGTAACATACTACACAAAAGAAATAAAATCAAAAAAAGAAACAAAATTTAAAAATCAAAAATTTTCATATGAAAGGGTAAATCATGAGTAAAACAAATAAAGAAATTTTTTTATGTTCTATCTGTAATATAAATAGTGGAACGTGTAATGAGGACTGTAAATTTTGTTCTCAAAGTGTAAGATACAAAGCAGATATAGATCGTTATAAACAAAAAGATATGGATTTAATTTTACAAGAAGCTAAAGCTGCAAGAGATAATGGGGCTTTAGGCTTTTGTTTGGTCACATCTCACAAAGGTCTTAATGATAAAACTTTAGATTTTGTATGTTCTATTGCTAAATTACTAACAAAAGAAGTTCCACAACTTAGACTTATTGGCTGTAACGGTACTGCGAGTGTAGAGCAATTACTAATTCTAAAAGAAGCCGGAGTAAAAGCTTATAACCATAACCTTGAGACATCAAAAGAATTCTATCCCAAAATATGTACAACACACTCCTGGCAAGAAAGATATGAAACTTGTCAAAATGTAAATAAAGCAGGTTTAGTTCTTATTAGTGGTGGTATATTTGGTCTTGGTGAAACAGATGCTGACAGAGTTTCTATGCTTGAAGCATTAAAATCACTAAACCCAAGTTCTGTTCCTGTAAATTTTTATCATCACAATGAAGCCTTAGAACTAGAACCAAACTCTTTAAGCATAGAAGAAGCATTTTCCCTTATAAAACTAACAAGAGAAACTATACCAGATGCAAATAGAATAATGATAGCAGGCGGAAGAGAGATGATGTTTGGAGATAGACAAAACGAGATTTTTCAATATGGTGCGAACTCTATAGTTATTGGAAATTATTTAACCACAAGTGGTAGAGTTATGAGTAAAGACTTAGATATGCTACAATCTCTAAATCTAAAAGTTGCAAAAAAAGTAAAATAAGGTGAAGGAATACTGACATGAGTGATAACGTTGTTTTAATAATTACTATTTCGCTTATCATTATATTTTCTCCATTTTTTGCAAGACTTTTAAAGCTACCAACTACACCTATTGAAATCATTCTTGGTTCTATTCTTGGTTACGTGGGATTATTACATAGTGAGCATCTCTTTGATCTAATATCTGAAATTGGATTTTTATATCTAATGTTTATAGCAGGTACTGAGATTAACCTCAAAAATGTTCTAAAAACACCTGCATCTATTATAAAAAAAGTCGTCTTGTATCTAGTCATACTTTATGCATTTTCCATTCTAATATCTTTATATTTAGATCTTGGAAAAATATTCATGGTTTTACTTCCTCTTATCTCAGTTGGACTTGTAGCAACACTTTCAAAAGAGTATGGCAAAACTCCTTGGCTTGGTCTTTCAATGACAGCAGGAGGGATAGGAGAAGTTGTTAGTATTGGCTTCTTAACTCTAACCTCAGCGGCTCTATCTTCAGGCTTTGGCTTGGGTCTTATGAAAACTATTTTTGCACTTATAATCTTTTTACTTTTTATGTTTATCCTTTTTCGTACTATAGGACTTATATTTTGGTGGTTTCCGGGAGTGTCAACCGCTCTTATGCCTGTAGAGGACAATAAAGAACAGGATATCCGTCTTTCAATGGGGATATTTTTCTTACTTGTTGGTGCAATGCTCTACCTTCACTTAGAACTTGCCTTTGGTGCATTTTTAGCAGGTATTTTCATCCCAACATTCTTTGAACACAAGCATGAACTTCCTGAAAAGCTTGCATCTTATGGTTTTGGATTTTTGATTCCTATATTTTTTATACACATTGGAAGTTCATTCAATCTAGAAGCACTTGCAATGGATGGTTTAATTTACAAGGCCTTTCTTATTGCAAGCCTCATGATTGTTATGAGAGTTATTGCATCTCTTGTTTTCATAAAAGAGTTAGGTCTAATTGATTCCATTCTTATGGGACTGTCTCATTCTATGCCTTTAACTCTACTTATTGCAATGGCAACACTTGCGTACAATGCTTCAAGTATAGATAACCTTCATTATTTTGCCTTTATCTTGGCCTCTCTTATTCAGGTAATTAGTGTTATGATTATTATTAAACTTATCAATAATTTTAAACTGAAAAAGGAGTCCAAGTGAGTCGTTCTGTATTATTACAACTCGCTCGTGATTCCATACAAGAAGTTTTTCAAGCACAAAGGACTATTGATAGGACTGCACTCTTAAACGAGCATCCTCTGCTGAATGAAAAAATTGCTACAACTGTAAATATTTATTTTGAAAAAAAGTTAAGAGGTTCCTTCTCATCTACAGATGCAACTAGAACTCTTCTAGAAGACATCGTCTATAATGCTAAAAAGTCTGCTTTTGAAGATACTAATTTCACTCCGCTTACAACCTCAGAGTATCTAAGTTGTGAGATAGAACTACTTCTGGTAACTCCAGATGGGG
>JBLIEY010000115.1:0-8598 GCA_047633475.1 Sulfurimonas sp. | reverse complement strand
TACGCCTGGAGAAAAAAATTTACCTAGAGAGTCGGTCTGTAAAAAACTAGCTGATTAATATATAAACAAATATTTGCATTTATATTAGACTTTTCTTAGTATAATTGATTTATAAAATCAACTAAAAGATATATTATGCTTAATAAATGCGAAAAATGTTTAAATCACAAAGAATTGTTAGTTTTATATGATATTGCTACGGTTATATCAGATTCTAGAGATATTAAAAAATCACTAGAGAAGTCTTTAATGACTCTAAAAAATTCTCTTCAATTAGAGAATTGTGTAATATATAAACTTGAAGACGAGATGCTAAATGTCTACTCTTCAATAGGTTTAAGTAAACATCAACAAGTTGTTTCTTCATATAGATTGGGTGAAGGTGCTACAGGTCTTGCTGCAAAGAGTATGGAGCCAGTAGTAATTGAGAATATTCATAATGATATCTTATTTCTAAATAAATCAGGAAATAAAAATAACAAAACAATATCTTATATAGCTGTTCCAATGATTGCTCAAGACGATATTATAGGTGTTATTGGGGCTAATCTTACTAAGTTGACAGAGATTGATTTAGAACAAACTCTAGGTATATTGTCAATAATAAGTTCTCTTTTTGCCCAATACATTAGGTCCAATACAGCTATTGAACAAGAGAGAGAAAGACTTAAAGAGTTAAACCTCTATTATAAAATGGAATGGGATTCAAAAGTGCATAACTTTGGTGATATTATAGGTGATAGTAAAGAGATGCAAAATGTTTATCAAGTTGTTGAGCGAATTGCTCAAAGTAATGTAACAGTTTTAGTTCGTGGTGAAACTGGTACAGGTAAAGAACTTGTTGCATCTGCTATTCATAAAAGAAGTAAAAGAAAAGAAGAACCTTTTATCAAACTCAACTGTGCTGCAATCACAGATACTCTTTTAGAGAGTGAGCTTTTTGGGCATGAAAAAGGAGCATTTACAGATGCTAAAGAGACAAGAAAAGGTAGATTTGAACTAGCCGATGGTGGTACACTATTTTTAGATGAGATAGGCGATATTTCTGCATCTGCGCAAGTAAAGCTTCTTCGTGTACTTCAAGAGCGTGAGTTTGAACGAGTTGGCGGAGGTAAGACAATACATGTAAATGTAAGACTTGTAGCCGCAACAAATAGAGACTTAGAAAAGATGGTAAAAGAAGGTGACTTTAGAGAAGATCTTTACTATAGACTAAATGTTATACCAATAGATTTACCTGCCTTAAGAGAAAGAGGTGAAGATATAAAACTTTTAGTAAATTTCTTTTTAGAAAGATCTATGCAAAACCATAAAAAAGCAGTAAAAATTACAGATGAAGCTATGGATCAACTTATGTCATATCCATGGCCAGGAAATGTTAGAGAACTTGAAAATACCATAGAGAGAATCGTTCTTATGGGTAATGAAGAGGGGATTACTGCTTCGGGAATGATGCTATTACTACCTGCTCTTAATAATAAAAAGCTCGTTGAAGAGTACTGTCCTATTCCTCTAAAAAATAAAACTCTTGACGAGTTAGAAAAAGAGGCTATATTAAGTGCACTTGAGGACAGCGAAGGGAATCAAGCTGAAGCTGCAAAGGTCCTTGGAATTACACAAAGACAAATTGGTTATAAGGTGAAAAAATATGGAATCTAGGATTAAATATAAAGATGAATATATAGATCTGTGTGAAGACTTTACAGATGTAGGCTATATGGCTGAAAATATTGATGTTATAGACTTGTCAGCTAATCAAGTACAAGTAAAAAGAAGTCATAAAGATAAGTCTATGACCATACTTGTATCTTTTCCTGATGACAAAGATGAATACATAGAAGAAATTTTACTAATTGATGAGTTTCTTAGTAAGATACAAGTACCACTAAATGCTTACATGATTTTTGACAAAGATACCCAAGTACAAGATACTTTAAAACAAAATCTTAAGAAATTTGAAGTAGTCTTAGATGCAGAAGATGAGTTTGCAAATATGTATGGTACGAAACTTATAAGTGGTTCTTTAAAAGACAAATTAACAAAATCTCTTTTTTTAATTAGTAAAGATGGAGCTATTTTTTATCTTAATATGCCAGATGATTTAAGTGAAAAATTAGACTTAGATAGATTAAGAGTTGAGTTAAACAAAGCTTATGTTAGTTATACCGGAACAGGTTGTCACGGGTGAAAAAGTAAATATTTTTAATAATCTAATTTTATGACATATTGATATATTTTTAATACAAAATTTTGAAATATGATAAAGTCTTAAAAATATCATAAAGGCTTTGTTATGGAGATGGTTGTTAAAGATATAAATAGTAAGATTTACACTCTTCGTGGTGTTCAGATTATGGTAGATAGAGACTTGGCAGAACTTTATCAAGTGGAAACGAAAAGAATAAATGAAGCTGTGAAAAATAATTCTGATAAATTTCCAGATGACTTTTATTTTGAGTTAACAAATATAGAGTTTGATGATTTGCGGTCGAAACTTTCGACCGCAAATTTTTCTAAAGTACGAACAAATCCAAAAGTATTTACGGAGCAAGGTATATATATGCTTGCTACAATATTAAAAAGCAAAGTTGCTTCAGATGTTACGGTTTCAATAATAAAAACATTCGCAAAAATGAGAAAATTTCTTTTAGACAATGCCTCTGTTTTTCAAAGGTTTGATCAAATTGAACAAAAACTTTTAACCCATGATAACAATTTCGATAAAATCTTCAAAGCTATAGAATCAAAGCAATTAAAACCTATGCAAGGTATATTTTATGACGGTCAGGTTTACGATGCTTATAATTTTACGGTTGATTTGATTAAAAGTGCAAAAGAAGAGATAATCCTAATAGACAACTATATAGACCATACAGTGTTTACAATTTTTTCAAAAGTTCCGACTATAAAAATAACTATTTATACAAACACTATCTCAAAGCAACTAAAACTTGACTATGAAAAATACAAAAAACAATACGATAATATCATACTTAAAACTTTTAAGAACTCACATGATAGATTTTTGATACTTGATAAAAAAGAGATTTACCACATAGGAGCAAGTTTAAAAGACCTCGGTAAAAAATGGTTTGCATTTTCAAGGTTAAATATTAGTGTTGACAATCTACTATCAAAACTAGACTAAGGGAACACTTTATGTATAAAGTTAAGTATACAAATATATTGGATACTTTATGGAAAATATAAAAGAGAAACTACTAAGTGGAGAACTTGTTCCGTTCATAGGTATGGGTGTCTTCAAAGATACGAAAACTAAAGATGGAAGCACTCTTCCATACGATAGTGACAGTATGATATTAGCACTTAATAATGGTCGAGCTATGAGTGATAGACTGATGTATGAATATTGTAGAGCTGCTATGAGTTTAGAGCAAAGAAAAGGCCGAGAATATATTGTACAAATGACTAATCATATCTATGCATCTAAAGAATATGATCTACCATATACATATGAATTTTTTAAAAAAATAAAGCCAAAGTACATGATAGATACAAATGTAGATGATAGCTCTTGTAAAATATACGAAGATGCAGACTACTTTTTGATTACTGGTACATCAAGAATAAGTGCTGAGTATGATAGGTTTATTATTTACCGATTTGACTCAGCATCTAAAGAATATAAGCTAATCGAAAAAGAAGAGTTGAATGACTCTTTGCCGATTTTGTTTAAACCTATGGGATGCATGATCCCAGATATGAACTTTGTAATTAGTGATGCAGACTTTGTTGACTGGCTAACTGAGGCTATGGGTGGATATGCTATACCACCATTTTTAAAAGGTTATAAGCAAGAAAAATCGTATATGTTTTTAGGTGTAGATTTCTCTCGTGATACTTTTAGAATGGTTGCTCATGAAATATCACTCGGTCTTAAAGATGGACTTATAGTTTCAAAAAAAGATGAGCTTACAAAAAAAGAAAACAAATTTGTAAAGATGCACAACCTTGAAGTATTAAATGAAGATGGTGATACTTTTTTAAAGAGTTTATAATGAGTGAAAAACATATATGTGATTTTTGTGGCAAAAACGTAGAAGAAGTTAAGAAGATATTTAGTGCCGAGAACGCTCATATATGTAATGAGTGTATTGGGACTTGTTCTGACATTATGTCTAAAGAAGAGTTGAAACAAAACAGAGCTGAGTTTCAAAAAGGTCTAAATATACCTACTCAGATTAAAGAGCATCTCGACAAATATGTTATAGGTCAAAATGAGGCAAAAAAAGTTCTCGCAGTAGCTCTTTACTCACACTACAAAAGAATCGACAGACCAATCTTCAAAAATGTAGAAATTGAAAAAAGTAATATTTTGCTTATAGGACCAACGGGTAGTGGTAAAACACTTCTAGCTAAATCTTTGGCAAAGATTATGAATGTACCTTTTGCTGTTGCAGATGCAACGGCTTTAACAGAAGCAGGGTATGTTGGTGAAGATGTTGAGTCTATCTTGTCTCGTCTTTTAGCATCTGCTGATTTTGACATTGAGAGAGCTCAAAAAGGCATCATATACATAGATGAGATTGACAAAATTGCAAATAAAAGTGAGAGTGCAACAAGTGGTAGAGATGTAAGTGGTGAAGGTGTGCAACAAGGGCTACTTAAGATACTTGAGGGTGGAGATGTTTATGTTCCTATAAAGGGAAGCAGAAAAAGCTCTTCGGCTGAGACTATTCTTTTTGACACAACTCATGTGCTGTTTATTTGTGGTGGAGCATTTGTTGGTTTAGTCAAAGATGCAAATGACAAAAAAGATACTACACCTAAAAAGATGGGATTTTTAAAGAGTGATAAGGAAGAAGCAAAGGCAAAAGATGTTGAATCTAAAGACCTTATAAACTTTGGTCTTATTCCTGAATTTATAGGAAGAATACCAGTTGTTGCTACACTAAATCAACTCTCATTAGAGGATTTAATCCAAGTATTGACTGAGCCTAAAAATGCTATTACAAAACAGTATCAAGCCTTGTTAGAGTTAGATGGTATAGAGCTAGAATTTACAGAAGATGCCCTAGCATCTATCGCACAAAAAGCAGATGAAAAAGGTGTTGGTGCTCGTGGACTAAGAGGAATTATAGAAAAAATTATGCTACCTCTTCAGTATGAACTACCTGCAAGAGAAGATGTACAAGGCTGTGTTATTAGCAAAGATTTTATAGATGGTAATAGTGAAATAGAATTAAAATTGATAGATAAAAAGGAGGCCAACTAATGGATGATCAATCAACTGTTTATGAGTGGGCAAAGACATATAAGTTTAGCGAAGAAGAAATTCAGTACGCTACTATCTTGGCTTTGAAAATTTTAGATGATGAGTGTAAAATGGACTATGATAACTACAACCTTTTCATGTCTGTATATGATGCAATTAACGATAAAGCAAATACACCTTTTAACCTTAGTGTTCACTCTATTATAAATCTAGCTAGAGTTAATGATCCACTAAAACCAAGTAGTGTATATGAAGATGCTATACATGAGCTAAGAATTGCTATGATGGAAGATATGAAAAAACCTATTATGAAGGCATTTAAAAATCTAGTTTGGGATGTTGCTAACTGTTAGAGGTAAAAGACAATGGAAGATAATTTGACGTAAAGCAGACAGCAATTCATCAAAATTTTATGGAGATACAAGGCGATAAGTATATGCACGATAGTTTTTTAAAACAGTAGTTAAAAGGGGATGATAAGCTTTAAATTCTAAAGATTCTTCATTTATCTTTATTGTATAAAAATAATTTCTAATTTTTTTCTAATTTTTTTCTAATATAATACATCGGATGATATTTATACAAGGGGGAAGCTATGTTGAGAGAAGCTAAGATACTCTATGCTGAAGATGAGGACTTTATTCGAGAGAGTATGCTTGAATCACTATCTTTCTTTTGTGATAATGTTATTGCTGTTGCAGATACTGAATCTGCATATAAAGTATATTTAGAAGAAAAACCAGATATATTATTTGTAGATATTGAAATGCCCGGATTAAATGGATTGGAATTAGCTGAAAAAATTCGTAAAGAAGATCAAAATATTCAGATAGTGGTTACAACGGCTTATACAGATACTAAATACTTTCTAAAAGCTGTTGAATTAAACCTTGTTAAATATCTTTTAAAACCTATTTCCTTTGATGACCTTAAAGATACTCTTGTCTTGTGTTCTAAAAATCTAACGCCTAAAGAAAAGCCTCATAAATATTTTGATGATGAAGTTTATTACGATACTGAAAAAGAGCAGCTATTTATTAAAGGAATAGAGAGTTATCTCGATTTCCAAGAACGAAGCTTTTTAACCTTACTAACAAAAGCTGCAGGGAGAGTGGTTTCCTATGATGAATTAGAAAATCATATTTGGTGTAATGGACTAAGCGAAGGCGCTGTTAGGACTCTTGTATTTGCACTAAGAAAAAAATTGCCCAAAAAAACTATTGAAAACATACCTAAAGTAGGGTATAAGATTGTAATAAAAGAATAATATGTACCGTTTTATATTACTATTTCTCTTACTCTTTACGTATAGACTTTCAGCATTAGACATCACCCCTGATGAAGTACCTATTCATAAGTCCATTGATATATCGCAAAATATTACAACCATTAAAGAAGCAATTAATAATCCACAAAAGTTTAAAAATGTTAAATACTTTAGACGCTATCTTCGTAAGAAAAAAGACAACAATAATCTTTGGTTGAAACTTCCTTTAACTAATACAACCGATGTACCTCTTCCTAGAGAATTAGTTATGCGATGGGATAGAGCGAATGTGAATGTTTATTTAGTTGAGGATGGACATATAATTTATGAAGAAATTTTAGATAAAGGTAAGTATCACTGTGTATCATCTAAAATGGCTATACCAGCTAGTAAAACTATAGATCTTTATTTGCATGTGAAAGTATCAAAACCTATTGATGATTTTTACTATCTTTATATGACATCACCGCTAGAGACAAAAGATCTGATTATTCACAAAGAAAAGTTCTACCATAATGGCTTTTTTTTAGGAATTTTATTAACTATGATGTTACATAGCTTTTTTATGTACTTTTCTATTAGAGTAAAGAGCTATCTTTATCTGGCACTTTATCAACTTTCCATCATTTTTTATGTTTCTGATCTTAGACTCTTAATGATTAATCTTTTAGAAGATGTACCAGATTTTTCCTACTTTTTGTTAAAAATAGGTTCTAATTTTTTTATTGTCTTGTTTTCTGTTCTTTTTACACAAGAATTTTTGAATACTAAGCAAGAAATGCCACAGCTCCATTTTTTATTGAAACTTTCATTTATAGTATTACTTTTTTACCAATATTATGGTTCAGCAACAAATTATGCCACACTTATGTATATTCTTTATATTATTGCGGGAGTTTATGCTTTATGGAAAGGAAATTCATCAGCACTTTTTTATGTATTAGGGTTTAGTGGGTTTGTCATTTTCATTATTGGAATAAATATTATCAAATTTTTTGAACTTAATATTTATTTCGAATATAAAACTAGCATACAAATTTTTGGTAGTATAGAAGCTCTTGCTTTGAGTATTGCACTTTACTTAAAGTTAAAGTCTATAGTAAAGGAAAAAGAAAAAGCACAAATAGACTCTGTTCGGAATGAAAAAATGTTATTAGAACAATCACGTTTTGCATCTATGGGAGAGATGATAGCATCTATTGCACATCAATGGAGACAACCACTTAATCACCTCAATCTTATATTTAATAACTTACGCTTTGCAGAACAAGCAAATAAACTAGATAGTCATTATCTTGAACTTAAGGCTAAAGAAGCAGAACAACAGTTGAAATATATGTCATCTACTGTTGAAGACTTTAGTAACTTCTTTGCAACAAAAGGAAAAGAAGAAAAGTTCTTGATAAAAGAAGTCTGTGAATATGCTGTTGAATTAGTAAAAAGTCGTTTTAAAAAAAATCAAATTTTATTATCTATGGAAGGTAATGATAGTTGCAGTCATTATAATTATAAAAATGAGATAGTGCAAGTGCTAACTGTTCTCTTAAATAATTCTATAGATGCATTAATGTCTAATAATGTTGAAGACAGACATATACTAATTTCTATTACCTGTAATGAAATTAGTATTGAAGACAATGCAGGTGGTATTCCGACAGATGTTTTACCAAAAATTTTTGATCCTTACTTTAGTACTAAAGATAAAAAATTTGGAACGGGGATGGGTCTTTATACTGCTAGAATTATTGTACGTGATCTTATTAAAGGAAAACTGATCGCTCAAAATACTAGAAATGGCGTCAAATTAACTCTCACTATATCTTAACTCCTTTTTAAACACATCCTTTTTATAAAATTTTTTTCTGATTTTTTTCTGATAATAGACTGATACCTTTTGTTTATACTTCTTCAAACTAAAAAAAGGAAAGAAGAAAATGATAAACAAGAAACTAATAGTAGCACTACTAATAAGTGCAGCAGCACTATTTGGAGCAGACTTCAAAGAGGGTGTTAACTATAAAACACTAGATGCACCACTAGTAGGAGTAGAAAAAGGAACAGTAGTTAAAGTATTTAGCTTTACATGTCCTTTTTG
>JBLIEY010000114.1:0-8764 GCA_047633475.1 Sulfurimonas sp. | reverse complement strand
GCAAAACCCTAGACATATAGAGATACAAGTTGTTGCTGACCAGCACGGGAATGTAGTTCATCTAGGAGAGAGAGATTGCTCTATACAGCGTCGTCATCAAAAAGTTATAGAGATAACACCTTCACCACTTTTAAATGATGAAGTAAGACAAAAGCTTTGTAAAATCTCGGTAGATGCTATGAAAGAGCTTGGATATGAGAGTGTTGGTACAATCGAATTTTTAGTAGATGAAAAAGATAATGCATATTTTATAGAAATGAATACAAGAGTTCAAGTGGAGCATCCTGTAACAGAGACAGTAACGGGGATTGATATAATACAAAGAATGATAGAAATAGCAGCAGGGGATAAGTTGAAGTATTTGCAAGAGCAGGTACAATTTAGAGGATATGCTATAGAATTTAGAATTAACTCTGAAGATCCACTAAACAATTTTATGCCTACTGCTGGAACAGTAAAAAAATATTTAACACCGGGTGGTCCAGGAGTAAGACTAGACACTAGCTTGTATAATGGATATGAACTACCTACTTGTTATGATTCTATGCTTGGAAAACTTATAGTTTGGGCACTTGATTGGGATGGTGTAGTGGCTAAAGCTAAACGAGCATTGGATGAATTCTACATAGAAGGTTTTAAAACAAATATCCCCCTTCATAGAGAAATAGTAAGAGATACTGCTTTTAAAGAAGGAAAATTTGACACTGGGTATTTAGACATAAATTTGAGTGAGTTTAACTTAGAAGCTCAGTGCTCAATCGTAGATGAAGAAGAAAAATCTATGAAATTATCAAAAATGCTGAAAGTCATAAAAGAAAATAACTTAGTTTCACTGAACAATAACTTTACACTTTATTAAAAAGATATTTAATTCTTCTTGATTACATTAGTATAGATAGTATTAAAATTATTTAATACTATCTATATTTTCCAATTCCTTTTTAAACCAAGTTGTTAAAATAGTTTTTTTATCTTTACTTAGTTCTGCTTCTTTATGAGCATATAGATAACTTGGAAGTGCCATTCTTCCATTATTAACAGTTTCTACAGCACTTTTTAGTCTTTGTATCTTTATCTCTTTATCCATTTTATACCATAGAGAAAAGTTCATTGCCTTTCTTCCATTGTTAACATGTGAAACTACAAAAAATGATATCGGTGCAATATCTGAATAATATGGCCATTTAGTTTCATCTGAATGACAATCATAGCAACTATGTTTCAATATATTTATTACTTCTTGTGGAGCTTTTAAAGTAAGTGTATTATCTATAGGCGGATTTATTTTATCTACGCTAATCAGCTGAATAGCAAATAATAAAAGAATAATTAAAATAGCTGTTTTTTTAAGCAAGTAGTCTCCTAAAATTTAATTTTAACATTCTAACAAAGTAATGACAATCACTAATAAATCCAATTTAAACAGAATGTTACAGTAACTCCCTAAACTAGGTAAATTATAATTTTATTGATGTAAAATCTTCAATTGCTACTTTCATGCTATATTAATATCATAGTATTGTGTCACAAGTGCGTTAAACACTTTAAGATAAAAAGGAAAATAGATGAATGTTTTAAGTAAAAAATCGGCTAAGCTATTATTAGCTTCTGTTTTATTGGTAGGTATGAGCACAGCTTCTTTTGCAAAAGGGAAGGTTTATAAGTGGAACCTAGCTACGACTTGGGGACCTACTCTGTCTCCATTTATAGATGCGCCACAGAATATGGCTAAAATGGTTAAAGAAATGTCAAATGGCAGATTAATCATTGAAGTAGATGCTTCAAACAAGCATAAATCTGCTTTTGGTGTTTTTGATATGGTTAAAGGTGGTCAGTATGATATGGCTCATACTGCTTCTTACTATTGGAGTGGTAAAAATATCGCTTTTCTTCCACTTACAACTATGCCTTTTGGAATGACTGCTCCTGAGCAATATGCTTGGTTCTACTATGGTGGCGGAATGGATTTAATGCAAAAAGCTTATGAACCATATAAAGTTTTATCATTTCCTGGTGGAAACACAGGAAACCAAATGGGTGGATGGTTTAAAAAAGAAATTAAATCTCTTGACGACCTTAAAGGTCTTAAAATGAGAATCCCTGGATTCGCTGGTAAAGTTATGGCTAAGTTAGGTCTTGCTGTTACAAATGTAGCTCCAGGTGAGTTATACACTGCACTTGAAAGAGGTAGTTTAGATGCATTAGAATGGGTTGGACCTGGAATGGATATTAACATGGGCTTTCATAAAGTAGCACCTTTTTATTATACAGGTTGGCATGAGCCAGCTACTGAATTACAATATATAGTAAACACTAGAAAGTTTAATAAACTTCCAAAAGATCTTCAGGTGATTTTAACTACTGCTATGAGAGTTAGTGCATACGATATGTATATTCAAAACTATAAGATGAGTGCTGATGCATGGTCTAAAATAGCTACAGAATATCCAAATATTCAAGTTAAAACTTTTCCAAAAGAAGTAATGGACGCAATGAAAAAAGCGAACAATGAACTTATAGACGAAATGACTAAAAAGAATCCACAATTAAAAGAAATTTTAGACTCACAAGCTGCTTTTCAAAAGAAAGCTAGAGCGTGGACTATTATGTCAGATTATCGTTATTTAAAAGATAACCTAGAATAATAATAAAAATCCCTTTTTTAAGGGGTTTTTATATCCAATGATAAATTAATTGAGTATAATCCATTATATTAAGCTGATTTATCCCAATACCTAAAGGAAGTTAAATTGTTAAAAATTGAAAATTTATTTAATAAATTTGCAGATATTCTAGGAGTTATTACTGGCATTGCCATGCTTTTGATGATTGCGAACGTATTTTATGATGTTATTACAAGATATGTTTTTAGAGTAAACAGTATTGCAATGCAAGAGATGGAATGGCATTTATTTTCTGTTGTAATCTTGTTAGGCGTAGCTTATACGCTTAAAGAAGATGGTCATGTAAGGGTTGATGTTATTTATGATAAATTGTCCGCAAGAAAAAAAGCAATAATAAATATGGTTGGTGTAATTGTAGCTATTATACCTATTTCATTGCTTGTAGGACTAAGCTCAATAGGCTTTGCTGAAGATTCTTTTGGCAGTGTAGTAGATATGATACCAATGGAAAAAAGTGATAATCCAGGTGGATTGTCATATAGATGGATAGTTAAATCTTTGATTCCTCTTTCATTTTTAATGTTAATTATCACTTCAATAGGATTTTTTATAAAAAATTTAAATGTCTTTAATGGTTTACACGATATTGATGAAACAAGGCCTGTATTATGATAGGTATTTCAATGTTTTTTACAGCACTTTTTATGCTGTTGTTTGGATTTCCTGTTGCATTTACATTTGCTGTTGTCTCAGTTACATTTGGTTTTGTTGCCGGAATAATTGAAATATATACGGCTGGTGGCTTTGATGCTGGAATGATTGTCGGTTTTACTGAAAGTGCAACTGAAGCTATAGCAATGTTTGATTATATGCCATATAGAATATATGCAATTCAGCAAAACACAATTTTAATGGCTATTCCGATGTTTATCTTTATGGGAATAATACTTCAAAAAACAGGACTTGCAGAAAAGCTTCTTGAATCTATGGGCTTTTTGTTTGGAGAGATTAGAGGTGGTATAGCTATTTCTACTGTTTTAGTTGGCTCCCTTTTAGCAGCATCTACGGGTGTTGTTGGTGCTTCTGTAGTTGCAATGGGTGTAATTTCACTACCTGTTATGATGAAGTACAAGTACCAAACAGAGTTAGCTACGGGTACTATTTGTGCTTCTGGTACACTTGGCCAAATTATACCTCCTTCTATTGTCCTTATTATTCTTGGAGATGTTTTTCAAGTTCCTGTTGGTGATTTATTTCAAGCTGCTATTTGGCCAGGTCTTACTCTTGTTGGTTCATATATAATATATATATTAATAGTGTCATATCTTTATAAAGATGTAGCACCTTCAATTCCTGCAGATCCATCTCGTGGTAGTAAAGCTAAACAAGTGCAAAAAGCTCTTATTGATATTATCCCTTCTCTTGCTCTTATAGTAATGGTTTTAGGCTCTATTTTTGCAGGTATAGCGACTCCTACAGAATCTTCTGCAGTTGGTTCAGTTGGTGCAATTTTATTGGCTGTGTTATATAGAACATTCTCAATAGATATGATTAAAGAAGCAGCCTTAGAATCTGTCAAAATTACTTCTATGGTATTTGCTATTTTAATTGGGGCAACAGCCTTCTCTATGGTTTTCTCATATACTGGTGGAGAAGATTTAGTAGCTGATTTTATGACTAATCTTCCTGGTGACAATAAAATGTCATTTATTATCTTTACTATGCTTGTTGTATTAGTTTTAGGATTCTTTATTGATTTTGTTGAAATTTCATATATTATTATTCCTATCTTAGTTCCAATCGCAGACATGCTAGGCATCAGTCCGGTTTGGTTTGCAATTTTAATTGCTATGAATCTACAAACATCATTCTTAACCCCGCCGTTTGGTTTTTCATTATTCTATTTAAAAGGCGTCGCACCAAGCTCTGTTAGTACTATGCAAATATACAGAGGGGTAGTTCCATTTATTGTTATACAAATAATTGTATTACTTGTTCTAGCTTTCTTCCCAGAATTTTTTGGAATCTCTTCTACTGTATAAAACTTCTATAACAACCCTATGTCAATAGGGTTGTTTGGTAACACTTCTTCCACTTTACGTAATTATAAGACGTAACTTTTTGAAACATATAACTAAACTAATCTTTTTAATTCATTGAATTTTCACATTGCTATGCTCATGCTATTTTAATATTCTACTATTTAACTGTGATATAAATCTGTTGCTAACTATTCTAGTTTGCAAAGAAATTAAGGAAAGAAGATGAATAAAGAACTTGTCGATAAAATTAAGGCAAATCCGGATTATCAAGAACTAGTCTCTAAAAGATCTAGTTTTTCGATAAAACTAACAATCGCTATGTTAGTGGTGTATTTTACATTTATTCTAACGATAGCATTTGACCCAGCATTATTAGGAACTCCTATCTCCCCTGATTCTGTAACATCTATTGGTATTCCCATTGGAATTGCAATCATTATTTTTGCATTCGTTCTTACTGGAATATATACTAAACGTGCAAACGGTGAGTTTGATGATTTAAGTAATAGAATCAAACAATCTATAAAGGAAGACTAAATGAATATGAATAGAATATTTTTATTTTTGATACTGGGAGCAATTGCAGTATTAGCATCTGGAACAATAGATGGTGAGATTGAGAAACAGCCACTTAATGTGTCTGCTATCATTATGTTTGTTATATTTGTGAGTGGTACTTTGGGGATTACTTATTGGGCTGCTAAAAGAACTAAATCTGCAAAAGATTTCTACACAGCTGGTGGTGGAATTACAGGTTTTCAAAATGGTATGGCAATAGCTGGTGATTATATGTCAGCTGCATCATTTCTTGGTATATCTGGTTTAGTTTATTTAAAAGGTTATGATGGACTTATTTACTCAATTGGTTTTCTAGTTGGTTGGCCAATAATCCTTTTCATGATTGCTGAACCTCTAAGAAACTTAGGTAAATATACTTTTGCTGACGTTGCATCTTATAGACTAAAGCAAACTCCTATACGTTCACTTGCAGCGGCAGGATCAATTGCAACTGTTATTCTTTATCTTATAGCGCAAATGGTTGGTGCTGGTAAACTGATTCAACTATTGTTCGGTTTAGAATATGAAATAGCTGTTGTTCTAGTTGGTGTGCTTATGATACTTTACGTAACATTTGGTGGTATGCTTGCTACTACATGGGTTCAGATTATTAAGGCATTCTTATTACTTGCAGGTGCTACATTTATGGCTATTGCAGTTATGGCTAACTTTGATTTTGATTTTAGTTCTTTATTCGCAAAAGCAGTAGAGATGAGAAATACTGAATCTTTAGACATTATGAGCCCTGGTGGACTTGTTTCAGATCCTATTTCAGCAATATCACTTGCCGTAGCTCTTATGTTCGGTACAGCTGGTCTTCCTCATATTCTTATGAGATTTTTCACAGTTAGTGACGCTAAAGAAGCTCGTAAATCAGTTTTCTATGCAACAGGTTTTATTGGATATTTTTATATTCTAACATTCATCATCGGTTTTGGTGCTATTGTTATGGTTTTTCAAAATCCAGCGTATTTAGATATGGCTAAACAAGCTATTAGTGGTGGTTCTCCGATTCTTGGTGGTAAGAATATGGCAGCGATTCACTTGTCTCATGCTGTAGGTGGAGATTTCTTCTTAGGATTTATTTCAGCTGTTGCATTTGCAACTATCTTAGCTGTTGTATCTGGTCTTACTCTTGCTGGTGCATCTGCAGTTAGTCATGACCTTTATGCTTCAGTATTTAAAAAAGGTAAAGCTGATGGTATGGCTGAAATGAAAGTTTCAAGAATGGCTACAATTGCTCTAGGAATTGTAGCTATATTTATGGGTATTGCTTTTGAGCAACAAAATATTGCTTTCGTTGTTGGTCTTGCTTTTGCTATTGCAGCATCTGCTAACTTTCCAATTTTATTTCTTTCTATGTATTGGAGTAAATTAACAACTCGTGGTGCTGTAATAGGTGGTTCTTTAGGTTTAGCTACAGCAGTTGCATTAGTTATCTTAGGTCCAATTGTATGGGTAGATATATTAGGAAATGCAGAAGCAATCTTCCCTTATAAGTATCCAGCATTATTCTCGGTAACTGTATCGTTTGCATCTATTTGGTTTTTCTCTATTACAGATAAGAGTCATGATGCACACAAAGAAAGAGAAGCGTTTGAAGCTCAATTTATTAGAAGTCAAACTGGTATCGGCGCAGAGGGTGCTTCAGAGCATTAACAAAAAAGTAGGCATATTGCCTACTTTATCATTCTATATGTTTAAGAATTAAGGAATAAAGAGTTGAGTATTTTAGATCAAAGAAAACTTATTGAATCTATACATCCATTTAAACTTCTAGGTAAGAGTACGCTAGATAACCTTATGAAAAAGATTGATATATCTTACTATCCAAAAGAAACGCTTCTTATATCTAAAAATCTACCATCTATAGCATTTTATATTATTATTAAAGGCTCAGTTACAGAGTCAATTGATGATGAAATTCATAATGTATATTCTCATGGAGATAGCTTTGATGCAGATGCTTTAATCTATGGTAAAACTGATTCAAAATTTGTTGTAGATGAAGACCTAATATGTTATGAAATAAAAAAAGATGATTTTCTTGATCTTATGCAAAACAAAAAAGTACAAAGCTACTTCTTACAAGATTTTGTAACTCGTCATCAGGATCTTAAAAATTATGATTTACAGAGTGATTTATCTGGATTTTTAATAGGAAAAGTTTCAGATATATTTTTACACAAAGCTTGTGTTGTAGAACATAATGAAAGTATCCTTAGTTCATTGAAAAAACAAGAACAGCTAAAAGCACCAGTAATTATTGTTAAGAATAACTCTGATTATTGCATCGTTACTGATAGTAACTTTAGAAGACATGTACTTCTAGGTGGAATGAGTACAAATGAAGAAATTAGTAAAATTGTAACTAAGGGACTTATAACTATAGATGTTGAAGATTTTTTATTTAACGCTCTTTTGATAATGACTCATCGTGAGATTAAAAGAATAGTAGTAATGAAAAATAATGAAATATTTGGAGTTCTTGAACAGTTAGATTTACTTAGTTATTTTGCTAATCATTCACACTTAGTTGCTGTGCAAATTGATAAGGCTGAGAGTATAGATGATTTAAAAAGCCTTCAATCAGAATTGAGAAATCTCATAATTACTCTTAGAGCTAAGGGTGTTAAAGTTATGTATATTACAAAACTTGTTTCTACGCTTAACATTAAAATATATAAAAAAGTATTTGATATGTGTGTAGATGAAAGCTTACAAAAAGATTGTGCTTTACTAGTGATGGGAAGTGAAGGTCGAGATGAGCAGACGGTGAAGTCTGATCAAGATAATGCACTTATAGTTAGAGATGGTATTGATGTAGAACTTTACACTCAACCTATGATGAAATTGAATTCTTACTTACTTGAACTTGGTTTTCCAAAATGCCTTGGTAATGTAATGGTTAGTAATGAATTTTGGCGTAGAAATGTGTCTGGTTATAAAGATTTAATAAATGATTGGGCTCATAGCATGAGTGACGCTGATGTGCAAAATCTAAGTATCTTTATGGATGCGAAATGTGTTGGAGGAGACGAGGAATTACTAAATGGATTAACTAGTTATCTTCATCATAACTTTCATCAAAGAGATGATGTTTTAGCTCACATTGCTAAAGCAGTTTTGAACTTTGATACACCTCTTTCTTTATTTTCTGGTTTTGTGTTAGAAAAAGAACATCAGAATAAACTTGACTTGAAAAAGGGAGGTTCATTTGCGCTTGTTCATGGTGTTAGAACATTGTGCTTACAGTATGATATTACTCAAACAAACACAATAGAGAGAATTAAAGCCTTAAATAAAAAAGGGGTTATTGATAAAAACTTTGCAACAGAGCTTATTGAAAGTTTTGATACTCTTAGTGCAATTCGCCTAAAAGCTATGCTAGAAGCTAAAAGTATAGAAGATAGCAACTATATAAATCCTCAAAAACTAGAAAAAATACAGAGAGATTTACTAAAAGATAGTTTTAAAATCATAAATAAATTTAAGAAGTTTATGACTTTTCACTTTCACTTAAGTATGGTTGCGTAATGT
>JBLIEY010000113.1:0-9033 GCA_047633475.1 Sulfurimonas sp. | reverse complement strand
TCTTCATCTATACTTACTTTTGATACAGAGTTAAACTCTAGCTCTGTTGCATTAAACTGTGTTGAAATAGTCTCATTTTTAAGAATAGCTGCATTTGTTTGAATACCAACATTTGTACTTATAACATCAAACATCGCATATTTAGTAGCATTGACATCTTCTCCTCCAACATGAAAATCAACTTTTTCATACTGATCTTGAACCATACTTAATGCCACAGTATTGTCTCCAGCTAAAGGAGTAGCTCCTGCAGACATAAGCGTTGGGTTAACTTTTAACTCATGATTTAACTCTATACTTTGAGCATCATTTCCATCAAAATACCTACTCATACCAAGAGCACCTGCAAAATTACTTCCACTAGCATATGATGAGCCTTTTAAAACATCTGTTATTGAAAAGGTATAATCTTGTGACTCAGCAAGTGCATCTAGTGTTAATTCTAGTCCATTATCTCCACTAGCATAAGTTGCCCAATTGAAATTTATCAAATCATCAATATCATTATTTGCATTTCCATCTTTGTTATCGTCAAGTTGTGCTTCAAATTGACCTTGTATAGAATTTGAACCAGGAGCTCCTGTCATTGTTGTAGCCTGGTTTATAAAAATTTCTCTTGTCGCAGTAATATTTCCGTCTATATCATACACATTTACTTCAAATGAGCCATTTTGAATATTTAGCTTAGAACCCATGAGTGAATCTGAAGGATCAAGATCAATTACATTTGATTCCATTTTTGTTGTTGAGCTTTTTGCATAAAGATTATTAGTTGATTCGATTAAGCCTTCTGCAAAGGCATCAAGCTGTGATATAACATTTTGAAGTACACCATTTGTCGGCATTCCACTTGTAGTATCGAGGCTTGCTCCACGTAAATTTAATATTGAACCTATTACGCCCCCAGTAATTTTTTCAGCCATGGGAATGAGAGTACCATCTTGTCTTTCATATGAAACTTCATAAAATTGATTTCTATTTTTATCATTAGAGATATGTATTGGATGAAAGGAATGACCATCTACAATATTAAAGCCATTGATATTAATACTATAACTTCCGGTTTTAGTATTAGATGAACTATCAATTTGCATATTTGATTCTAGTTGGCCAGAGTTGATTTCTCCACCAACTAATTTTGAGAAACTTTTTTCAAGCAAATTTCTTTTATCTCTCAAGTCATTTGCAGTATAAGCTTCCCCAGCCTCTGCTAAATCAATAGCTTTATTTACTTCAGCCAACTCAGAGGCAATGTTGTTGACTTCATCTATATTAACTGCAAGCTGATCATTAATTTGATTTTGTAAATTTTTTACTTGATTTTGTGCAGATGCTATATGTTCAGTCAAAGTTTTTGTTTGTGTAGCTAAAGATAATTTTATAGCATCATTGTCTGGATTGTCAGCAAGTGCTTGCCACATATCATAGTACTTAGTTAAATCTGCCTTAATACCAACCCCATCAACTTCTGGAAAATATGTAGAAAGTTCTGATAATGTTTTTTTCTCAAAATCACTGTATTCTTTATCTGATGAAATGCTTGTATATCTATCAAAAACAAAGTTGTCAAATATTCTTTTAATATCTTTAACTTCTGTACCATTGCCTACATTTCCTGGTGAAGATGCGAGTGGAGTTGTAGTTGCATGTACAACTCTTTGTCTAGAGTATCCCTCAGTCTCAGCATTTGAAAGGTTATGTGATGTAGTGTTGATACCATTTTGAGCTCCGTTAAGACCGGAATAACCAATATGAAGGGCATTAAATATAGAAGACATATTAGACTCTAACTTCCAATATAGAAGGATTTTTCGAAGCTACTCTTTTATATCCTTGCATCTCAGTTGGTACAACTCTTTCTAAGAAAGTATTGTACAAATTACTAACAATCAATACTAGTCTTGCATAGTGTTTATTTACTTCTCTGAGTTTGTTAAGTTTAACTTTTAATTCGTCTAACTGCAAATGCTGTTCTGGGTTTATAAGTTCTGGTAATTCTAAATCAGGATTTCTAGTCATTAAAGATGATATTTCATGATCAATCATAGCTTTTTTTTGCTCGAAGCTATTCAGTTTTTCTTCTTTTAATGGCAATCTATCAAATTGCTTATCATTTTTAGCTTCTTTAATATCTGCTATATCAGACTCAGTAATTTTTATTAAATCCCCTAAATCAATTAAGGCACCCTGTAAATGATGAGACAACATCTTTAACCCTTATTTTATATTTGAACCTATAACAACTCGTCGGCTATCTTTTGCGAAAGAGCTTCTAGGTTAATTTTATACTCGCCGGAGGCAAGAGCTTCTTTAATTCGCTCGACCTTGCTTGTATCACCTTGTTTTGTAATATTTGTTGAGGCTTTGTTAGCTTCTTTAGACTCTCCGAAGTTGCTAGCATAAGCACTACGAACCGCAGAACTATTGAGTTGCGAAATCATAAACTATCCTTTAATTATCTTAATAGACTTTAACATATACAGCTATATCGACAAATTAATAAAAAACTTCAATTTTTTCGACTAAGAAAATCAAATAACATTTCAGAAAAACCAAAACTACCTGCACTTGCTTTTGATAGTTCATCTCTATACATTGATTTATATATTTTATCTCCCGGATCATTCTGATCGGAAAAAAGATTTTTTTCATCTTTCATAGCATTATCCATAAGCATTTTTAGGATAATAGATTCAAAAGCATCTGTTTGTTCTCTTAGTTTTGCTTCATCAGTATTTGCATCTATCTTTGGAATACTTTGATTTTGCGATAACATTTGAGATTGAATATTTATAGAATTCATACCGTACATTATGTCTCCTTTTTTCCTAGATAACTTTTAACTCGGCTGAAATACTACCGGCACTTTTCATAGCTTCTAAAATAGATATAATATCTTTAGGAGTAGCTCCAAGCTTTTGAAGAGAACGAACTATATTTGCCACAGTTGTAGTTCCTTTTTTAGTATAAAGTTCATTTTGATTTAGCCCAATTACCAAATCTTCATCCACTGTCATCGAACCTTCAGGCTTAGATGGTGTAGCCTGTTCTATTATTTTTATAGTTATATCACCGTGAGTTAAAATTATTGGTTTGACCTCTATATCTACTCCAGCAACTATAGTTCCTGTTCTTTCATTTATTATTATTTTATTTTTAGTATGATAATCCATATCTATACCTTGAACCTCAGCTAAAAATTCTATCATACTTCTATTTTTAGGTCTTTTTAGCTTTATAGTTCTTGGGTCCATAGCAACTGCTACTTGTGTATTATAGAAACTATTGATTGCTTTTTGGATTGAAACACTATTTTTAAAATTTGATTCTTTAAGTGATAATGTTGCGTACTCTTTGTTATAAAGGTCAATATTTATCTCGCGTTCTACAATACCACCTCCAAATACAATACCTACTGTTGGATGAGATTCACTTCCTGCACCGCTAGAATTTTTACCACCAATACTTATATGCCCTTGAGCAAGTGCATATATCTTACCATCAACCCCTTTTAGCGGAGTCATAAGGAGTGTTCCCCCCTCAAGTGATTTAGCATCTCCTATAGAAGAAACAGTAATATCAAACTTGTCACCTTGTCTAGTAAACGATTGAAGTTTTGCTGTTACAACAACTGCTGCAACATTCTTTGATTTAATATCACTTGGATTCATGTCAATATTCATAGCTTTTAACATGTTTGAAATTGATTGAAGTGTGAATTTTGAAGTAGTTCCGTCACCTGTTTTTTTAAGACCAACCACAAGAGAATAGCCAATAATCTGATTTTCACGAACACCGACGATGTTAGCAACATCAGTTATCTTAGTAGCGTAAATAGAAGTAAAAATAAGTAAGAGTAAAATAATTGTTTTCATAGCTAGTCCTTTAACTAGTTATTACTCAGCAAATCCTATTCCACAATTTACTCAAAATATGTAAGTGAAGTGTTTCCAAATTTTTTAGATTTTTTCATCTTAAATACACCAATCGAATCTGGGATTTCTAGACCTGTCATATGCTCTATGATTATAAGTTCTACAAGCTCAGAAGGTATAGATGCTATCATCGCAATCATCTTTTCGTAGATATCTTCCATCCCTTCTCGGATGCTAAATGGAGGGTCTATATAAAAGTATGCACTTTCATTTTTTCTTTTTAGTGTAGATATAACTGTGTTAATATTAGAAAAACTATCTCCACTAAAGATTTCACATGCACTAGGATCTGTATTTGCAATGTTGTTTTTTAATATTTTTATTGCATCTCTATCTTGTTCCATAAAAAGTATATTTTTAGCGCCTCGGCTTAGTGCTTCAAGACCAATTGAACCACTTCCTGAAAAAACTTCCACAAAGGTTGCGTCTATGATGTTAAATTGAATAGTATTAAAAAAAGATTCCAATACTATAACTTTTGAAGTCCTTGTTGTTGTTTTTGATGGAATATGTAAAACTTTATTTTTAAATTTTCCGGCTATTATTTTTTTTGTAATTGTTTTGTTGTTATTTTTCATAAAATGCTCTGACTGCTTGTAGTATATTTGCTTGATACTCTTTAGTAAGTAAATCTATTCGCTTTTCTAAGATACTAAAATCTACTCCATCAGCAGAAGATTCTATTTTACTTTCAGGCTTAGAAGAAATGTTTTCATATCTACTTTCTAGTGCCAGGATAAGAGCTGATTTTGAAAAAGGTTTTATCAAATCTGAATCGCTATCTTTTCCTATAAAGAAGTTTCTTTCATCATTAAGAGCTTTAAAATCACGAACAATAATATCACTTTGTTTTAAAGAACATAGATGCGAAGATAAAAATATTTCCAGTGATTTTTGTAACAATGGCGATTTACATTCAACTGCAATCTTCATGATAGTTCTCCTAAATAATATTCGATACTATATCAAAATGGCACTTAATTAATAAACTTTTTTTATTACGTTCTTTTTAAAAAATAGTTTCACATACTGAAACTGAGTTGAACTAATTCTTTTGCTAAACTATGTATTAATTGCGTTTCCTATAAAATTTTTTAACTTAATTATAGGAGTTCAAAATGTCAAAGAAAATTTTAATAATAGCTGGTGACTTTGTAGAAGATTATGAGTTAATGGTTCCTTTTCAATGTTTACTTATGCTTGGTCATAGTGTTGATGTAGTTTGTCCTGATAAAAAAGCTAATGATCAAATCAAAACAGCTATTCATGATTTTGAAGGGGACCAAACATATACTGAAAAACCAGGTCACAACTTTACTTTAAATGCTACATTTAATGATATTGATGAGTCGTCTTATGATGCTTTAGTTATTCCTGGAGGAAGAGCACCTGAATATATTAGATTAAATGATAGAGTTTTAGAAATTGTTAGAAACTTTAATGATGCTAATAAACCTATTGCATCTGTTTGCCATGGTATTCAAGTACTAGCTGCAGCAGGTATAGTAAAGGATAAAACTTGTTCTTGTTATCCAGCTTGTGCGCCTGATGTAAATATGAATGGTGGAACTTGGATTGATGTTGGATTTGAAGATGCACATGTAGATGGAAATTTAGTAACAGCTGCTGCATGGCCAGCACATCCAAAATGGTTGGCGAAATTTAACGAACTTTTATAAAAACTATGTAAAACTAATAAAAGTTTTACATAGAGGGGGGTAAATATGCCTGATCAATTAAAGTCATTAAGCAAAGGTCTTCAAGTTTACAAAGAGATTGTAAACTTTGGAAGGCCAATATTGGCTATTACTTTGTGCAAACGCCTAAATATAAATAAAAGTACAATGTCAAGGATATTAAAAACTTTAGAAGAAGAAAATTATATTATATACCCAGATAGTTCAAATGAAATAATTGCACAAGATTTAGAAAATAATGATAGAAAAAAAACAAGGATACAACTACTTGTAGAGAAAACGAAACCTCTTTTAGAAGAAATTTATAAACTTACAAATGAATGTGCATATTTTGGAATCTTTGATAATAACAAGGTATTGTATTTAAATCAGATAGATCATTCTTCTAGAACTATTAAAACCAGAAATAATGTTGGTCTTCAAGCTCCTTTACATACAAATGCCTTAGGAAAATCTATCTTGGCTTTTGGTAATTATGATTTAAAAAGTCTAAAACTAAATGCATTCACTTACAATACAATTACAGATATCAATTCTTTATCCAAGATATTAAAGGAAGTCCAGGACAATGGATACTCTATAGATAATAGTGAATGTGAAGATAATATGTGTTGTGTTGCAGTTCCTTTGTTTAACTATGAAAACATACTAATAGGAGCAGTTGGAATTTCTGGATCAAAACAAAGGTTGAGTCCTGATATGTTAGATGATTTAGGTTTAGTTATATCGAAGTTAGTTGAAAAATATAAAATTGTTTGTTAAACTTCTTAGGAGCTTATAGCTGTTTTATTTAATCAAGATAATAAGAGAGACTATAACGTAAATCTTCATCCAAGTCTACAATATTTACTAGCATCCACTCTAAATATCCTCTGTCAATCATACTTATTTCTTCTATATATCTGCCTTGATACTTTCCAAATTCAAACTTAGAAATTAGCACTTTTTTAAAACTTAGTTCTGCAAGTAAATCTTTTGTGCCCATATCTAAAAGGTATTCATAGAGATTTTTAACTACGTTTGCATCTCCGAGAGCGTGATGTGATTTCAGCTCTTCTTTTTCACGTTTGTAAAGCTTTAACTCATATCTTAAAAACTGTAATGAAAATAACTCGCACTCAGGGATTAGATGCTTTGTAACTCTCAGCGTATCAATAACTTCACCTACAAAATCAAAGCCAGATGCATGAAGAAAAGCTAGGTCAAATTTTATGTTATGTCCAACGATTGTAGTTGATTCATTATTGTGCTTTACTAAAAACTTGTAAGCTTCACTTTCTTTAAACTTTGGCTTACCCTTTAGCATCTCATTTGTTATATGATTTATACTAGATGCAAGCGAAGCAATTTTTTTACCTTCGTTTACTAAATCATAGATGCTAATTACATCTTTATTTCGTTCTGCAATAATTCCGATAGAACATATCTTATCTATAGCATCTAGACCCGTTGTCTCAATATCGAGAAAAATCAGCATTTGACGACTTTAACTCTTTTACATCTAGCCGCCATAAATATAAATGAAAAGAATCCACTTATCAAAATAAATCCAAATAACCAGTAAATGCTAAACCATTCAAAAACACCAGAGTATGAGGTAAATAAATATGTATAAACTAAAGAAAGTATCATAAAAGAGCCAACTAACCAAATCATAAGCATAAACCATCTTCTCCAAACTTTTACTAAGTCACCATAACCTACTGTCTCTATAATTTCTTTTAAATCACAAGTATAAAGTTTAAGCTCATATCCGCAGATGCATCTGTTATATATAAATTTTAAACTTCTAAAAAGTGCTACAAGTAGTGTTAAGCTCCAAAGAATTGGAAACCAAAATTTAAACATATCAAACAATGCAGCTACTATTTCAGAACTCAAGGTAGGCATTGATTGGTTCAGATATATAAACAACACAACCATAAATGATAGTATAGAAGCCAAGATAGTGCTACATAATGTTAAACGGATTGACCATCTTAACCATAAAAAGAAGAAAAACTTACTCATTTTTTTCAAATCTACCTATAATATCATAGTAATTTGTAAGAGTCATAAAACTTTTTTCAAACCTATATCTAATGATAAACTCAACCACCATGTCTTTTAAACACTCATCTACATTCTCTACTTTACCAAAGTATGCCAAAGATGTATTTGTACTTTTTTGTGTAGCATTTTTATCGTAACTAATAGCCAATATTTGAAGATATTTCCCTTTATTTATTTCACCAAGATTGTCACTTAAAAGTGAAGCTCCAGAGAGGTTTATAGCTTTAAAAAGAAACAAATCTAAAAAGTTTTCTACCTTTTTATCTATACCTATTTTAGTATATAAATTATTTAATATTTTTAAATTATTTTTTCTTGCAGTTTCATAAGAGGATATTTTATTTGTTAAATTTTTTAGCCTGTCAAGTGCTGAACTCATGGTATTGCCTATTGTGTCAGTTATTACATAAGTATATCAAAAAAGAATTCTGTTATATATTAAACAGTATAATCTGAGTATTAAATTTAGGCTATATTATATGAACATATCTTTTACTTCTTTAAGATTCAGAACTCTTTCTTTACTTTTTTTGTCATCAATCATCTTTATTGTTTTTATTGTATTAATCGCAAAACAAACTTTTACACATAGTTATACTTATCTGATTAAAGAAGAAATGAACTCCATAATGCAGAATGTATCTCCAAAACTAGCAATAAGTTTAACTGAGCCAACACAGCAAAATTTATATCTAATAGCAAACAATGAACTAAAAAATAAAAATATTTTACTTATCAAAATAGATTCGATTATTCTTAAAGAAGCTCTGATATTTACAAAACAAAAGAAGTCAATAATAGCATTAAAAAATGAAGGTAATTTTGTATCAACTCAGAACATTGTAGAAAAATCAACTTCTACACAACTTGGAGTCATGATTCTAGTTTACTCCGATGAAGCACACAAAGCATATATGCAAAAATTTTACACATGGTTTATCGGAGGGGTATTGATTTTTGCATTAGCAATTAGTTTACTTGGATTTTTTCTATACAATGCACTCAAGCGCCTGAGTACTTTAGCTTTATTTTTTGAAAAATTTAATCCAAGTAAACCAGAGTTACTTTCTTTAAATTCAACAACATATGACGAAATCGATATAATTTCTAAATCCGCAAACAAGATGATAAAAAATTTAATTAAATACACAAAAAACACAAAACGCTTAAATGAAGAGGTCAGGCAACAGCAAAATCACTTAAATGAAGCTCAAAGAATTGCTAAGGTTGGAAGTTGGGAATATGACCTGATAAGCAAAAAACTTTTACTGAGTAATGAAGTTTATAGAATTTTGAGAATTAAACTTGGTACGCTTATTACATGGAAAGACTTTTTAAATTTCATATCC
>JBLIEY010000112.1:0-9076 GCA_047633475.1 Sulfurimonas sp. | reverse complement strand
CCAGTTATTGTAATTACGTCTTTCTTCTTCATTTAAACCCTTAAAAAAATATTCTTTGAACTAAATATGACACTATCAAGAAGTAAAATACCACAAGTAATCTTCTTTGTAAAACTGAATCTACTTTATCTTTTAAATGTATACCAATATAAACACCAACTAAAGATGCCAAACCTATAACTGCTCCACTCTCAAAATCAATATGCCCAAGTCTAGCATGTGATATAAAACCTGATATTGATGAAAAAACTACAAAAAACAATCCTGCTGATATAGCTTTTTTTATTGGAACATGAAAGAAACCAACTAATATTGGTACCAAAACAAAACTCCCACCCACACCAATAGTCATACTAACAGTACCTAAAAAAAATCCAATCACAAAAAGAAGAAGTCTACTAACTTCTTTTTGTGACTTTTGCTCTTTTGGTTTAATAAACAACCTTAATAAAGCAAATGTAGCAAAGGCTAAAAAAATCATCTCCAGAGTACTATTCTCAAAATAAGATGCTATATTTCCACTGAATAAAGCCCCTATAAAACCACCAATACCAATGGTAGTAATCATAGAAATATCTAAAGTGCCTTTTTTATTGTTTATATAACTTCCAAATACAGAGCTAAAAACCATCTGCACAACAGAAATACCTATAGCTACTTTAGTATCATAACCCAAGATTAGCAAAAAGGGTACAAGTATAGTACCACCTCCTATTCCGAAGAAACCAGAGACAACGCCAACACCACTACCAAGCAAAATTAATTCAATCATCAAATACCATTAAAACTTTTAGCGAATTGTACTCCAAGTAGGCTTCATAGTTGTTTTATTGTATATACTTTAATTTTGCTTTGAGATTGAATCAAGTATAATCAACTTAATAAAGGGTGTTTAAATGTTAAAAACTATACTTCAGGCCTCAGAAAATTTTTGTATACACCAAATTCGAGTTCCCTATGTTCTTAAAGATGGTATAAATAAAAAGAGAACACTTATTGCTCATATAGACATAGATGTAGTAGATGGTAGAAAATATAGAATTTACATTGCATCTACCGTAAATTTTATGCAAAGAATTTCAAAGATTTATTTAGAAGAAGATGAAAGTGATGAGGAAACCTTGATGGACATGCTATTAGAAACGAGTAACCTTATTGTAGGAAGTGCAAAAGTAATCGCTGAAGAAGCAGATAAAAGTCCTTTTACTATAAGCACTCCTCACTTTGAAAAAATATCTAACTTTGATTTTGAATATGATGAAGCAAAAATCATAAAAATAGAAAATGATGAAATGATAATAGCAATCAAGGAAATATAAAGTGGCCAAGAAAAGAAAATATGACTACGGGGATAAAAAAATCCCTTATAATGAAGACAAAGAATTATCTTGGATGAACTATAGCGGTCTTTTAGATATGGAAGTAGAGTTTGTATCTGACCTTGGTGAGACTGAGTTAAGTATTGCTGAAATACTAAAACTTGAAAAAGGCTCAATTATAGACCTTAGAAAACCGGCTGGAGAGAGTGTTGAATCATACGTAAATGGCCGTATTATTGGCAAGGGTGAAGTTATGGTTTATGAAAAAAATCTCGCTATACGTATTAATGAAGTTTTAGATTCGAGTGCTGTATTGTACCACCTATCAAAAGAGAGACTATGATTAAACTTTTACTTATTTTTCTTCTTCCTTTAGCTCTAAATGCTTCAAAAATCTTAAGTTATAATATTTATGATAGAACAGATAGAGCAGATGTTATGATAACTTTTGACACTCCGTATGATGGAGTAATAAAGCAAAGCATCTCCAAATCTCAAATCATCATAAAATTAACAGATGCAGAGATAGAGTCTTCAAAACTAAAAAAAATATCTTCTAAATTTTTACACTCACTTAGTATAACTCCAATGTCAGGATATACTCAGCTAGTAGCATCTGTCGCAAATTCTGTAAATCTAAAAGCTTCAAAAACAGCAGATTCTTATGGTTTAAGATTAAGATTTACTACAAAAGTAACTCAACCAGCCAAACAAACAACAATTACAAATGCAAATCCACTATCAAATCTTCCAACAAAAAAAGACAGTGGTCTGACTAAGAACTATTATATAGTAGTTGGTATTCTTATCGTAGGTATTTTTATATTATTTTTCATAAGAAAAAAGGTGACCCCAAAAGTAAGCTCACAAAAACAGAAATCATGGTTATTTAAAGGTAATCAACAAAATACAAAAAACTCTCAGATGCCAATGTCAATTAAAGATGCTAACGTATCTATAAGGTTTCAAAAGAACATAGACACTACTAATAGCGTTGTTATGCTTGATTTTGGTGAACAAAGCTATCTTGTACTTATGGGTGTAAACACTATACTACTAGATAAGTTTACAGATAACAAGCCTGCAACACAAGAAGATTTTGAAACAATTTTACAAAGTAGAAATAAAGAGCTTGATGACTTTTTGTCTATTAAGAACGAGCACAAAGAGCCTTTACAGGCCTATAAGGAAAGAGCAGCTTCTATTTCTTACGAAGCTTAATTAGAGAGATTCTCCTCTTTCAAATTGCTCTTTTAGCAATTTTTTTATCATTTTCACATTTGATATATTAAATTCGTAACTGTTATCCATCATCTTACTTATGTGAAAAACTTCTGTAACAGTAATTCCATATGGATCTTTTTTTTCTTTTGAGAGTTTACCAGCATCATCAAAAGAAAATAAAAATAAATTTTTACGACCTTTTTGAATGTAGTAAGTAAGAACTATTTCATCACTGTATTTTTTCTCTACTGCGACTACCACTCTTTGATTTTCTTGATATTCTTCTTTTAAGCCTAAAAATTCTCTGGCATTATCTATACTTAGATATCCAATATAAAATTTATTATAAAGATCATGATACCTCTGAATAGTAGGTTTCAGTAAAAATCCAATATCTAATATATGTTTTTGGTGTGACCTTAGTGTTTTTGTAATCCATGACATTGTGTTGTAGTATCTAAACTGGTAAAGTTCACAAGAATGTGCTTCAATCATTTTTGGAGATTTTACTTTAGCTATAGGAGCTAATTTTCTTTTATTAGTCTCTTTAATGTATTCAAAAACATTTCTAGCAGAAAACTCTTCAGTGAACCATACCTTACAATAAGATGGGAATTGTCTAGTACCTGTAGCACCTTCATTTAATATAATTAGAGCTTTTATTTCATAGTTTGGAAATATTATCTCAAGCAAGGCTTTTTTCTTTCTAAGCCTTTTTCTTAATTTTAGAACTGACTTTACAAGGGTCATCTCAACAAAATACAACTCATTATTTTTAGTTATGAACATAGCATCAAATTCACTAATTTCTCTACTTTTTGTTCTATAAACTATTTGTTGTTTTTCACTTATAGAGAGTGTATTTGCATGTGCTTTTTGTCTGCCTTGGTGAAAGCCTTTAAGGATAAACTTGTCAATATCATGATTTTGCACTGCATATCTTAGAAGTTTTTCATATACGAAATTCTCATATACTTCACCTTCAAAAGAACGGTATGAGCTTAAAAAGAGAGTATCTTCTTCATCTATACCTTTTTTTATTAAAGAGAACAGATGCTTAGTATTATAGTCATAATGAAAAATATTATCACTTATGTCACTGTCATCTAGCGTTTGAATTGATTTACTAATTTTCATCATATCTTAATCACAAGCATACTTACTCACTATTCTTAAAAAAGTCATCTATTACAGCGCGATATACACCAACATCAGACATTTGGTTTACACTGTTTCTAAGTGCTGAAGCACCTTTATAACCTTTAGAATATGTATGAGTGTGTTTTCGAAACATAGCCACGCCATGAGACCCATAAAATTCTATCATCTTATCAAAGTGTTCCATGATTATATCATGCTTAAGATTTTTGTCAATCTCTTGCGTACCTGTACGAAGTTGATGAAAAATCCAGGGAGCACCAACAGCTCCTCTTCCAATCATCAATCCATCACATCCAGTATGCTCTAGAACCCACTTTGCTTTTTCATAAGAGTCTATGTCTCCATTTGCAATTACTGGTATAGAAACAGCTTCTTTGATCTCTTTAATTGCGTCATAATCAACAGGAGCTTTAAATTTTCCAGCACGAGTTCTACCATGAACAGCTATAAAATCAGCTCCACTATCTTCAACCATCTTTGCAATATCTATATGATTTTTCTCTTCAAAGCCTAGTCTAATCTTAACACTTGTTAAACTTTTATTTGAAGTATCTTTTATTGTTCTAATAATATCACCCATTAGAGGTAGATTTAAAAGAAGAGAACTACCACTTCCGTGTCCAACAACTTTAGGTACAGGACATCCACAATTTAAGTCAATAATATCTATACCGTCATATTCGTTAAGAACTTCTACAGCTCTTCTAACCATATCTGCATCTGAACCTGAAATTTGAACAGAATAAGGGTCTTCAACTGAGGATTTTTCTAACATATGGAGAGTTTTTACAGAACCGTGAGCAAGAGCATTAGAGCTTAGCATTTCACTAACAGTTAAATCTGCTCCAAACTTTTTAACAACACTTCTAAGAGGTAAGTCTGTATACCCAGCAAGAGGTGCTAGGACATAGATTGGTTTATCAAAAGATAGTTTATCAATCATTAAATAAAAAGATTAATATTAAAGTTTTTACCAGATTCTTTTAATGCACAATATGCTTTAAAATTCACATATTCATCATCTTGTGTATTTTCTAACAATTCATTAGCAGAAGAAACCATTTCTAAGTCAAATAAAGTAAACATATAAGCTTCAACAGCGTCTTCTCTTGATTCACTAATTGTCTCAAAGAGTTTTATTCTTTGATCTGGAAGCATTGTAGCAAGGGCGCTAGAAGCTTGAATAAGATCTTTTGTATCTAAAGTTAAAACATCAAAGAAAGAAATTAGTGCTTCATTTGATACAGTTAAAGTATTTTCATCAGCATTCACTCTAGATAAAATCACAAATAAAGATTCTTTACTTAAGAAAGATTTATATTGCTCAATTCCACTAAGAGCTGCAGTTTTCACAAAATCATTATATGCTTCTTTAACTAAGTTAATATCGTAATTTGATGAGCGATTTAGTATATACTCAGCAGTTATATCACCTTTTTTGTATCGATTTCTCTCATTTTGAGTAACCAATGCATTTTCCGGTTTAAGTGAATATTTCTTAAGTTCTACTACTTCACCATTTTTTATATCTTGAATAATTTTAAGAACAGCATCTATTTTCTCATTTTTAGTATCTTCACCTAAAGCATAACTTGGAAATAATGTTGTGTTATCTACAATAGAACCTAAGAGTTGATACCTTGGAGTTTTGTATGTGTTGTTTCTATCACTTTTTGATAGATAAGCATCAGCGATTGCATCTATTAGTTTGTCATAATCTTTTTCATACTTACGAAATTTAAAACCTGAAAGCATTGAATAAAATGACATATGAATAACACTAGCAATATACAACATTATAAGAGGTAATATCACCCATGCGGCAACCGGTAAAGATGGTAACGTAACACCAAATAACTCTATTGCTATTGTCTCTTGAGTAACGTAAGCGAAAACGTACCATCCGACTAAAGCGATCAGGATAAGTGATGCTATTGTGTATCTTTTTATATACATAAATTTGCTCCTTAAATTAACTAGATTTTTCTACAATTTCTCTACAATCAATGCAGTATATCGCATGTGGCTTAACTTTTAAGCGCTGAAAACCAATAGGATCTTCACACATCTCACAAATACCATAATCACCTTTTGAAATTTTTCCCAATGTTATTTGGATTTCATGTAATTCTTTTTTTTGTTGAGAAACAATTGCACTCTCTACCATTGAATTATTATTCATAGCTGCATGATCACCTTCATCATTTAACTCTAAAGAATTAAGCTGGTTCAATTCATCATTAACACCTGAGATGTTCTTAATTATTTGTTCTTTTCTACTTTCTAAAATCTCTTTGAAGTAGCTTAATTCGCTTTCTTGCACTGACTTTCCTTACTTATGATATGGGTGGTTACTTAAAATCGAGAAACCTCTATAAATCTGCTCAAGCAAAACAGCTTTTGCTATCTTGTGACTCATAGTAATTTCACCTAAACTAATAATAGCATCGCTCTTTTGTAAAAAGCTTTCTTCAAATCCATAAGCACCGCCTACAAAAAATTTAATTGACATTTTATCATTTAATAGCTTACTAAACTCAAAACTATCGATTAATTTTCCATCAGGGTGCAGACTTACGCAAAATCCTTTGTTTGTATATGGCTCGAGAGCTCTTGTATATGCCTGTTTTGAGGCTTCCGGTGAAATAGTGTGTGATTTTGCTACATCTTTGGAAAAAATTTCAATATCATCAACTTTTGCGAAACGAGATATCATTTTTTTTAGCTCTTTATACAAAGGATCATAAGTTGAGCGCTCTTTTTTAGAAATAGATATGATATCAATATTCATTTTATCAATCCACTCCCTATAACATGATAAGCAACATTGTTAAATTTATCATCTAATTTTACTCCACCAATGGCTGCAACTAGATGCTTTGACTTTGAAGCAATCATATCTAGACTTGAGCCAAGGATTCCAGTAATATCTTTTTTTGTATTTGTCTCTCTAAATGCACCTAAACCTATATAATTTAAGTCCATCTCATTTGCTTGAATAACTTCTTCTTCATTATGAGTAGATATTCCCAAAAGTTTTTCTTTTTTTACAACATTTCTTAGAATTTTCACTGCCTTAATAACATCTGCATCTATAGTTTTTAAGTCTTCTTGACCAACATGAACACCATCACAAAAATCTATAAGTTCATATGAATCATTGACTATTAAAAAACCATCATAGTTTTTTCTAATAAAAATAAGTTGTTGTTTTATGAAGGCTATATCTGCACCTTTATTGCGGTACTGAATTATTTCTGCATTATGTTGCTTAGCAGTAGTTAGAAACTCTTCTAAAGAGATTCCATTACTATCTAAGAGTGATTGGTCACATAATGCATAAAGGCGCATTAAGCAGCTTTAAGAAGTGTAAGTAAATCTGAAAGTGTCTTTTTAAGCTCATTTCTATTTACAATCATATCTATAGAGCCTTTTTCAAGCAAAAACTCTGCTCTTTGAAAACCATCGGGAAGAGCTGAACCAATAGTTTGCTCAATTACTCTCTGCCCAGCAAAACCGATAAGAGCACCAGGTTCAGCAATAATAATATCACCTAGTGTTGCGAAAGAAGCACTAACTCCACCCATAGTAGGATCTGTTAATACTGAGATATAGGGAAGATTATGTTTTGCCAACCTAGCAAGAGCAGCTGATGTTTTACTCATTTGAAGTAGAGCATACGTACTCTCTTGCATTCTAGCACCACCACTTGCACTTAGAATAATTAAGCCTTCTTTTTTCTCAATAGCACGATTTACAGCTCTCACAATTTTTTCGCCCTCAACTGAGCCAAGTGATCCACCCATAAAACCAAAATCAAAAATTACAATTTGTGCAGGTACATCATTCATCTTAATCTCACCACTAACTACAGATGATTTTCTTCCTGTTTTAGCAAACCCATCTGCAATTCTTTTAGTATATGGTTTTGAGTCTACAAACTTAAGAGGATCTATTGGCTCAAGATTTCCATCAAATTCAATAAATGTATTTTGATCTGCTAAAAGCTTAAGTCTCTCTTTCACTCCAATACGGAGATGAAATCCACATTTTGGACATACATAGTTTTGATTTTCAACTTCTTTGTAGTACATTAAAGAACTACATGATTTACACTTTACCCAGTGAGAAGGTGCTTCTTCAGTTACTTGTTTTTTGCCAGAGTTAAAAGAAAAAATACTTAAAAGATTCAAAATATATCCTTATTATATAAAAATTATTCGCGATTATATCGTATTTATACTTTAAAATTTAAATGAGGTACCAAATTTTAAATAATTGTTATATGCTGTACTATCAGGTTCATAATATCCACTATTAATATTTGACTTTGTTATGGTCTACTTGGTAAAAGTTGCTTCAAAGAAAATTCTAAGTTGTTATTATGAACTTGAGAGTACAGATGATGTTATATAAGCTTCTTTTGCAAAAGCACTACTAAAAAAAAAGAAAGAAACTAACATATAAAATTTTTAATTATTCATTCTGTTCTTTACTACATTAACCTTAAACAAAACATCAAGTTCTTAAGAAAAAAGAGCTTGATATCTGTAAATTAATTTATCTAAGTAAAGACTTAGCAATACTTCTAGCAGCCTCGCGACCATCCAAAGCTGCTGTTACAACAAGATCTGCGCCTCTATAGCAATCACCACCAGCATATATACCAGAAGTAGTTGTTTCGTGAGTTTCTTCATTTATAATAATTCCACCCCAATTATTTGTTTCGATACCATTTTCTGCTAAGAATGATGGAACTTCAGGGTTAAAACCTAGAGACATAATTACAACATCAGCATTAACTCTTGTTTCAGTCCCTTTAACTTCTTCCATTCTTTGACGACCACTCTCATCTTTTGCACCAAGATTTGTTCTAATAATTTCTACTGATACTGCATTGGAATCTTCATTTAAAAGAATCTCTTTTGGAGAAGCATTAAAAGTAAAGTCAACACCCTCTTCCATAGCATTTTTATATTCTTTTTTGCTTCCAGGCATATTCATAGCATCTCTTCTGTAGAGACAAGTTACTCTTCTAGCATCTTCTCTTTTTGAAGTTCTTAAACAATCCATAGCAGTATCACCACCACCAATTACAACAACATTTAAATCTTTGAAGTCAAACTTTTTGTCGTATGGCAGTTTAAAGTTTTTTCTCTGCATAGCAGTTAAGTAATCCATTGCCCTATAAACATTAGGAGCATTTTCACCAGACAAAGAAGCTTTTTTTGCCTTAGTTGCTCCAACACCTATAAACATAGCATCATGAGAATTTGCAATATCTTCAAAAGCGATATCTCTACCAACTTCACAATTTAGTACAAGTTTAAGACCAGCTTCTTCTAATAGTGTTACACGACGTTCAACTATTT
>JBLIEY010000111.1:0-9091 GCA_047633475.1 Sulfurimonas sp. | reverse complement strand
TTATTCCATATATTAGTTAGTACAGGCGCTTTCATTATGAAATTAGACCCTGTTGAAATAAGTGATGATATAAATAGTAATATTGATAAAGTAACAGATAAAGTAAACCAAGAAGTAACAGATGCCGTAAAAACTTCGACTCAAGAAATAGTAGAAAAAACAAAAGAAGAAATAGAATCTAAGATGAAGGAGAAATAACTATGAATACAGTAACAACTGATTTCAATGACAGAACTGTTGAGTATGAACAGCTATTAAATGACTTTAAAGCATTACTAAAGAAAAACTCTCTAAAGTTTACAATTCAAAGAGAAGTTATTCTAGAAACTCTTTACAATTCTGATGAACACTTAACTCCAGAATCTCTACATCATCTTATACAAGAAAAATTTCCTGATTTAAATACAGGAATAGCAACAGTTTATAGAACTCTTTCACTTTTAGAAGATTCTAAGATGGTAACTTCACTTTCTTTTGGTGCACAGGGTAAAAAGTACGAACTTGGTGCAAAGAATCATCACGACCACCTTATTTGTACAAAATGCGGAAATATCACCGAATTTGTAGATGAGCAAATAGAAAGTAGACAACGAAATATTTCAGAAGAACTTGGGTTTCTAATGGAAGATCACTCTATGCAAATTTATGGCATATGTTCTAGCTGTCAAAATAAATAACTGGCTTCGTTAAGAAGTTATCTTTAAGTTACCCAACAAGTATAGTAAAGTGAGCTTTGCTCATTCTATGTGATAATATAAAATAAATAAAGGAAATATATTGGCTTTTGAAAACAAGTACATACAACAAAGAATTGAAAAAGCAGAGGCACTAAGAGCAGCTGGTTTTAATCCATACTCTAATGACTCTAAAAGAAATACAACGATTGAAAAATATTTAAATGTAAACTCAGATATAGAAGATAAAGAAGACAAAAGAGATGAAAAGCGTCATTATGTAGTAAGTGGTAGGATTAAACTTCTTAGAATTATGGGTAAGGCTAGTTTTTTAAAGATAGAAGATGAAAGCGGAATGCTTCAAGTTTATCTAGCAAGAGATAATATGCCAGAAGGTTTTTATAACGACATATTCAAAAAAAATATTGAAGTTGGAGATATTATTGAAGTTGATGGTTTTCCTTTTGTAACAGGAAAAGGTGAATTATCTATTCATGCGAATAAGCTTAAACTTTTAACTAAATCAATTTCACCTTTACCAGAAAAATTTCATGGTGTTACAGACAAAGAAATTAGATATAGAAAAAGATACTTAGACCTTATTATGAATTCTGAAGTTCGTAAAACATTTCAAGTTCGTTCAAAAGTCATCTCTTTAACTAGACGTTTTTTTGAAGACAAAGGCTTTTTAGAAGTTGAGACTCCAATGATGCATCCAATTGCTGGTGGAGCGAATGCTAAACCATTTGTTACACATCACAATGCACTAGGAATCGATAGATTTTTAAGAATCGCACCTGAACTTTACCTAAAACGTTTAATAGTTGGTGGCTTTGAAGCAGTATTTGAAATCAATAGAAACTTTAGAAACGAAGGTATGGATGCTACTCATAATCCTGAGTTTACATCTATAGAATTTTATTGGGCTTATAAAACTTATAAAGACTTAATCACGATAACAAAAGAGTACTTTAACTACCTTTTTGAACACTTAGATTTACCTAAGCGTTTACCATATGGTGAGCTAGAAGTTAACTTTGAAAATTTTATAGAGTTACCCCTTATAGAGTCACTTACTACTGTAGGTGGTGTTCCATCTGAAGTTGTTAATGATAAGAAAAAAATTGTAGAATTTTTAAATTCAAAAAATATAACTGTAAAACCAGGACTGAATTTAGGACAACTTCAAGGTGAACTTTTTGATGAGTTTGTTGAAGAGAAACTAATCGACCCTACTTTTATTACAGAGTATCCAGTAGAAATTTCTCCTCTTGCTCGTAGAAATGATGAAAATCCAGAGATTACTGAAAGATTTGAGCTTTTCATCGCAGGTCGTGAAATTGCTAATGCATTCAGTGAGCTAAATGACCCAGTTGACCAATATAATAGATTCCAAGGTCAAGTAGATGCTAAAGAAGCAGGAGATGATGAAGCACATGAAATGGACGAAGACTTCATCGAAGCACTTAGCTATGGAATGGCTCCAACAGCGGGTCAAGGAATCGGAATAGACAGACTAGTTATGCTTTTAACTAATGAACATAGCATTAGAGATGTTTTATTGTTTCCATCAATGAAGCCAATTTCAAACGAAGAAAAAACTGAAGAGTTATAAAAAAACTTCTAAAAGTAAAAGGGCATATCACTTTGCCCTTCTCTCAAAAAACTTCAATAATATTACTTATTAAATAGATAATTACGATACAATGAACAAAATATATTAAATTAAGGAAATTATTATGGCAAAAGGTAAAGACGTTCAAAAATCTGCTAAAACAGCAGCAACTAAAACTTTAAAAGAAAAAAGAGAAGATAAAAAAGCTAAGAAAGCAGCAAAAAGTTAATATAGATTCTTTCAACTAAACAATATAGGGAAGAATGAATATTTTTTTCCTATTTCTGACAATAAATTTCAATAACTAAAAACTTAAATTTTCTAGAAATATATGTTTTCACAGTGTTCTTAAACTATATAAACCTCATAAATCAAAATCCTATTCAGTCTTTTGTTATCATATTTTTTGTATAATCTCCGTATTTAATTAACGAGGAATTTTGTAACATGAGCTTTTTAAAAGAGTACGATAATGAAATATATGAATTATGTGAGAAAGAGTTAGAGCGTCAAACTGACCATTTAGAGATGATAGCATCTGAGAACTTCACACTGCCAGCAGTTATGGAAGCTATGGGTTCTGTTTTTACAAACAAGTATGCTGAAGGTTATCCTGCTAAACGTTATTATGGTGGTTGTGAATATGCTGATGGTGTTGAACAATTAGCTATAGACAGAGCTTGTGAACTTTTCGGTTGTAAATTTGCAAATGTTCAACCTCATTCAGGTAGCCAAGCAAATGGTGCTGTATATGCAGGTCTTATTAAAGCTGGTGATAAAATTCTAGGTATGGATTTAAGTCATGGTGGTCACTTAACTCATGGTTCTAAGCCAAGTTTTTCAGGTAAGAACTACTCTCCATTTTATTATGGTGTAGAGTTAGATGGTCGTATCGATTATGATAGAGTTATGGACATAGCTCAAATCGTAAAGCCTAAAATCATAGTTTGTGGTGCTTCTGCTTACGCTCGTGAAATTGACTTCAAAAAATTCCGTGAGATTGCTGATGCTGTTGGTGCAATTTTATTTGCTGATATTGCACACATTGCTGGTTTAGTCGCTGCTGGTGAGCACCCTAGCCCATTCCCTCATGCACATGTTGTTACAACTACAACTCATAAAACTCTTGCTGGTCCAAGAGGTGGTATGATTTTAACTAATGATGAAGATATCGCTAAGAAAATGAATTCTGCTATCTTCCCTGCACTTCAAGGTGGACCTCTTGTTCATGTTATTGCAGCAAAAGCTGTTGGTTTTAAATACAATTTATCACCAGAGTGGAAAGAGTATGCTAAGCAAGTAAAAGCTAATGCTAAAGTACTTGGTGAAGTAATGATGAAACGTGGATATGATGTTGTTTCAGGCGGAACAGATAACCATTTAATTTTAGTATCATTTGTTGGAACTGATATTTCTGGTAAAGACGCAGATGCGGCTCTTGGCAATGCTGGTATAACTATCAACAAAAATACTGTACCTGGTGAGACAAGAAGTCCTTTTGTAACTTCAGGTATACGCATAGGTTCACCTGCTCTTACTTCTCGTGGTATGAAAGAAAAAGAGTTTGAATTAATTGCTAATAAGATGGCTGATGTTCTTGATGATATCAACAACACACAACTTCAAGCTAGTATTAAAGAAGAGTTAAAAGCTTTAGCTCAAAACTTTGTAATTTATAATCAACCAACATATTAAGGTAAATAATGACTGCTATGGATTTAAAACTTATTAAAATGGTGAGTGATCACTACTGGATCAAGAGAGATACTGTAGTAGATAAACTAACATTTAAAGGTCGTACTTTTTACAATAAATTTGAAAAAGTGAATTCTCCTTTAACGCAGTCAATTATCAATCAACATATAAAAGGGGATATAACTATTGCCCATTCTATTGTTAACAGCCGAGATAAAGTTGAAAATATTGTAATTGACTATAATGGAAGAGACCCTGAAAGATTCTATCACAAAGCACAACTTCTACTTCGTGAAGAAGGCTACATAAATTTTACCGCTTATCAGACAAAAACAGAAGGTCATCTTCATGTTTATATTCACAAAGGTCATACAACTTTACAAGAAGCCATACAACTTGGGAAGATGATTTCTATGAAGTTAGCTGCTAAACAACCAAAGCAATGGAGAATGTTTCCAAATTCTGATATGCCGGATGAATATAATATATTAACACTTCCATATGAGGTATATGCCAAAGAGCGTGGAGCTTCTTGGTCTAAGCATATGTAATTAAAATTTAGGTATGATTATAAACATATAAGTATATATTTAATAGTAGGAGATTTTATGAGTGAAAAGAATGAGTTAAACGATATTATTTTAAATAAGGGCGGTTCGGCTGGTGGCAACAAAAAAATCATTTTAGCAGTAGCTACACTTGGAGTAATTCTAATTATTGTTGTAATGCTTATGAGTACTCTAACTCCAGATGCTAAAGACAGTTTACCCCAACCTATTCCTCTTCCTCAAGAAGAAGTTATGGCAATTCCTACACCTCAGAATGAACCTCTGTTTGAAGAAGTAGAAGTAGTTCAAGAGAACTCAAAAAATAACGACAATCTAGATGATATCGCTCAAAGACTTAAACAAGAGTCCTTAGATGAACAAAAAGTTATTAAAGCAAAAGAGACTAAAAAAGAGGTAGAAACTACTTCAAAACCTATAGTAAAAAAAGTAACAACAGTTAAAAAAGAAACATCAAAAGAAGCTTCAACTTCAAAAGAATATTTTATTCAAGTTGGTTCTTTTTCAAGATATGCACCAAATAAAAAATTTCTAGATTCCATACTAAAGCAAGGTTATAGATATAAGTTTCACAAAGTTACAAACAATGCTAAAACACTAAATAAAGTTTTAGTAGGTCCTTTTTATACAGAAAAAGAGGCAAGAGATGCTTTAAGAATTATCAGAAGTAACATAGAAGCTGGTGCTTTTCTGATTAAGCAATAATGATATATTCTAAACAATTTATTCTCGACCAACTAGCACCTATTGCTGTTTACTCCAAACTAAAAAGTATGTTTAAAGGAGAGCTTTCTCACCTTCTTGAGAGTGCCGGACAAAGTGATGGAAACTATAGTTTTATTTGTATTGGGGCAAGAGAAAGACTCCAATTCATTAACAATGAAACTATATATACAGATGCAAAAGGTATAAGGCATACAAAAGAAGAAAATCCTTTTACTTTTTTAAAAGAATACTATAAGAGTATAGATGCCTCACCATATAAAAAAGCTACAGCCGAACTAAACATTGGTTATGTTGATGGTTTTATCGGCTATATCGGTTATGACATGGTTAAAGTTTTTGAACCTAAACTTAGCTCAAGCATGGAGAACTTAAAAGATGAGTTAAATACTCCTGATTTGGATTTAATGCTTCCAAAACTCATCTTAGTTTATTCACATAAAAACCACCAAATAACTTTAGTCAGTACAATTAAAGAGATAAGTGATAAATTTGATTCTATAGAAAATGAATTAAAAAGTCCATATGAATATATACATATGAAAAAAAATATTGGTAATGATAAAGGAAGCTTTGCTCATAGTAAAGAGAAATTTTTTAAGATGATAGAAGATTCTAAAGAGATGATTAGAAGTGGTGATGTTTTTCAAATTCTTATGACTAACCGTTTTACTAGAAAAATCAAAGTAGATCCTTTTAGTTTCTACCGCATCTTGAGAACTAAGAACCCTTCTCCATATATGTTTTTACTAGAATATGATGACTTTAACATCATTGGCAGTTCACCAGAAGTTATGGTTAGATTAAATGAAGGTGAACTTCTTCTTCGTCCAATCGCTGGTACTCGTAAAAGAGGTAAAGACAAAAGTAGAGATAAAGAACTAGAGCTTGAATTACTTACTGATCCTAAAGAGTTAGCAGAGCATCTAATGCTTATTGACCTAGGAAGGAATGACGTAAGTCGTGTTGCTAAAACTGGAACTGTAAAAGTTGAAGACATGATGCATATAGAGCGTTTTTCTCATGTTATGCATATAGTCTCAGATGTTATAGCTCAACTTGATAATGGCAAAGATATGTTTGACCTTTTTATGGCAACATTTACTGCAGGAACTATGACTGGAGCACCAAAAATTAGAGCTATGGAACTTATAGCTGAATATGAGGGAATCAAACGAGGTTTCTATAGTGGTAGTGTTGGTTATTTTGGCTTTGATGGTAATATGGACACAGCCATAACTATACGTACAGCTATGGTTAAAGAGGACAAGGTTGTACTACAAGCAGGTGCAGGAATTGTTGCAGATAGCCAAAATGAGTTGGAATACTTAGAAGTTACAAATAAACTTGGTGCTCTTGTTAATTCACTTGAAGACTTGGATTAAATGAAACTGTTTGCTATCTTTGGTGACCCAGTTGCACATTCTCGTTCTCCTCTTATGCATAACTGCGTATTTAAAAACCTAAACTACGATGCGTGTTATACAAGAGTACATCTTCTTGATGGCTCAAAACTCAAAGAAACTTTTTTCTCTCTTGGTCTAAGTGGAGCTAATGTAACTGTTCCCCATAAAGAACAAGCTTTTAAAGCTTGCGACGAAGTTAGAGGGTTTGCTAAAACTATTGGTGTTGTAAATACTCTCATAAACGAAAATGGAAAATTAATTGGTTACAACACAGATGCTGATGGTTTTATGTATGCAATAGAAGAATTTGCTGAGATAAACAACGTTCTTATTGTAGGAGCTGGTGGAACTGCTAAAGCACTTGCATCTAGGTTTATGCAAGACGGTATAAAAGTTTCTGTTTTAAACAGAAGTCATGGAAGATTAGCTTACTTTAAAGAGATAGGCTGTGAAACTTACGACTGGGATAGTTACTCCACAAAAAAATATAATTTAGTAGTCAATACCACAAGTGCGGGACTAAAAGACGAAGAACTTCCTGCTCCAAAAGAAATAATTAACGATGTTTTAAATAATACTTCTTTTGTTGCAGATGCGATATATGGGAAACTCACACCTTTTCTTCGTCTTGCAAAAGATAAAAACATTACTTTCAAAGATGGGGCTAATATGCTTTTGGGTCAAGGTGTTTTAGCAAATGAACTTTTTGTAAATAAAGAGCTAAAAAAAGAAGATATACAAAAATATATGCAAAAAAGTTTTGAACTTTAATAAAAGAGGTTAAACATATTCTTGTACTACTTCCCATTTAGACTCGACCATTAGCTTATCACTACTAAAAATTTTTCCTATAAATACATCTCCTACTTTATAAGTTCCAACTCCTTTGGGCGTACCGCTCATAATAATATCTCCATCTTCAATACTCATAAATGATTCTATCTCTTTTATCATGTCTAGGGGTTTATATATCATTAAGTCGAAATTTGCAAATTGCACTAAGATGCCATTTATAAAAAGTTCTAATCTTAAGGTACTAATATTATCTTCAAATTTTACAAAATCACCAAACACAGCAGAACCATCAAATGATTTAGATCTTTCCCAAGGTAAACCTTTTTGTTTCATCTTATTCTGTATATCTGCTTTTGTTAAATCAAGTCCGAAAGCTACAGCATCTATTTTTTTATCAATCATTAAAAAACAAATTTCACCTTCAAATCTTGTATCTTCACTAAAATAGTTTAATTGATTTCTTATCGCTGAATTAGGCTTGTTAAAAACCACCATACTATCTGGTGTTTCATTGTTTAACTCTTCTATGTGTTCAACATAATTTCTTCCAATACAAATAATTTTTGAAGGTTGTATTTTATTATTATCATAATTTACTGCTTTCATTGGCTAATATCCTAATCTTAACATTTGCTTTTATATATTCAATTTTATCTTGATAAGTTTACAGCAAATCTTCTAAAACTATTATTTTGAAAAAGTATTTAATTCTCTAAAAATAAACACTAATGTGTCATATCAAGTCACTATACTATGCTTATGTAAATTTTAGTAAAAAAATTTTAACTATTGAATAAAATAGTGCTACAATACATTAATTATGAAAAAACATGGCATCGAACAAATCAGCATTCTTATTAGTGTCCTTAAATGGCTTCTCCTTTCTTCTATTGTTGGCATTATTATTGGTGCGAGCGTTAGTCTATTTTTGAAAATATTACAATTTTCAGAAGAAAGTCAAAGTTTATTACCCTTTCCACACTATTATTTACTTCCTTTTGCACTTGTAGCAACTGTTTGGGTTGTACGCAAATTTGCTCCAGATGCTAAAGGTCACGGTACAGAAAAAGTAATTGAGTCTGTACATAAAAAAAATGGGAAGATAGAACTAGCTGTAATACCAATCAAACTTTTAGCAACTGTTATGACTATCTTTGCTGGTGGTTCAGTTGGTAAGGAAGGTCCAAGTGCACAGATTGGGGCAGGAATGGCTTCTTTTGTGTCTGATTTTTTTCATTTTACAAAAGAAGACCGTAAAAAACTTGTAATCTGTGGGATTGGAGCTGGCTTTGCTTCTGTATTTGGAACACCTATAGCAGGTGCAATTTTTGGAGTTGAAGTTCTTATAATAGGACTCATCCGTTATGAAGTACTGCTTCCATCTTTTATTGCTGGTTTTGCTGCATTTACTACTGCAAAGTATCTGGGTATTGAGTATTCTTATTATGATATTAACTTCCATAACCATATGGCATTAGACATTCCTCTTATACTAAAAGTTTTACTAGGTGGACTATTTTTTGGTTTAGTATCTGACTTTACTATAACTGTATTAAAGCGTACACAAAGACTTATCAAAAAAATTCCACTTAACGTTTATGTCAAAGCATTTTTAGG
>JBLIEY010000110.1:0-9111 GCA_047633475.1 Sulfurimonas sp. | reverse complement strand
AAAAGTCTTTGATAATCATCTTTTTTACTATCACTAGTAGCATCGGGAAGAGGGGGAAGAAGTTTTTCAACTATTTTATTTAAAACATAGTTTTCTATTTTTTCTTTGTTTGCTTCTTCTTTTTCTTCTTTAACAATAGAGATGGAAGATACAACTAAATCACGAATCATAGATTCAACATCACGACCAACAAAGCCTACTTCTGTATATTTACTTGCTTCTACTTTAATAAATGGAACTTTCATCATCTTTGCAAGTCGTCTTGAAATTTCGGTTTTTCCAACACCAGTTGAGCCAATCATTAAAATATTTTTTGGCATTATTTCATCTTGTAACTCTTGAGAGAGTTGCATTCTTCTATATCTTGTTCTTAGAGCAAGTGCAATAGTTTTTTTTGCATCTTTTTGTGAGATTACATATTTGTCAAGATATTTAACAATCTCTTTTGGTGTTAGATTCATTCTTTGTTTTCCTCTAGGCTTAGAGTTTTAATATTGTGGTTTGTATAGATGCACAGGTCTGCTGCTATTGATAAACTTTCTTTTACAAGTTCTTCTTCATCTAATTTTGCATGTTTTTTTAATGCTCTCGCGGCAGATATAGCGTAGTTACCACCACTTCCAATAGAAGCGATTTCTCCATCTTCTGGTTCTACTACATCACCATTACCGGTAAGTATAAAAATATGTTCATTATTTAGAACTATCATCATTGCTTCAAGACGTCTAAGAACTTTATCTTTACGCCAAGCTTTAGAAAACTCAACAACAGACTTTAAAAGATCACCTTTTTTATCCTCTAGATATTCTTCAAACATATCAAAAAGGTTAAAAGCATCAGCTGTACTTCCAGCAAAACCAGCCAAGATTTTACCTTTGTATAGTGTACGAATTTTTGTAGCATTACCTTTTAAAACAGAGTCACCAAAAGTAACTTGACCATCTCCACCAATAACAGCTTTATTCTTACCTTTATATGCAAGTATTGTAGTAGCGTCAAACATTATCTTTTATTCTCCTTGAACATCCACATGTAGTTTAGCGTGAATACCATGGCCTAATTTTAAGTCTAAATCGTGCTCACCAATAGTTTTAATAGCTATTTTTTCAATAATATGTTTTTTGTCAATTTCTATGTTATGTTGATTTTCTAGTGCTTCTGCAACTTCTTCTTTTGTTACTGAACCAAATAAGTTACCATTTTGACCAAGTTTTTTTGTGATAACGATTTCACACTTATCAAGTTCCACAGCTATTTTTTTAAGAACATTTACTTCTTTTTCAAGATTCGCAGCTACTATAACTTCATCTTGTGCATGTTGAGCTAAGATTTCAGGAGTGGCATGTCTTGCAAAGCCTTTTCCAATAAGAAAATTTTTCCCATAACCATCTTTAACTTCTTTAACTTCGCCTTTTTTGCCCAAACTTTTTACATCTTTTATTAATAATACTTTCATTTTTTTATGCCTTAATTTTAAATTATCTTTCTATCTCGCCGCTAAAAGAGACGATACCGTGAGTTAAGTTCCCTATTTTTAAATATCCCATATCAGTTAATATTCTTGCACAGTGAGCTGAACGACTACCAACATGACAGTAAAGGATTATATTTTCTTCTTTTGATAGTTTTGCATCATCTAAAACTTGAAAAAAACTACTAGTAGGAACTAATGCATCCGAACCTTTTATATGACCCATTTGCCATTCCATATGCTCACGTACATCTACGAGCTTAAAGTTGGTCATACCAATTTCTCTGGCTTCAATTAAAGATAGTAACTCATCTCCATCTAGCTGAGCTTGATTGACTAGAACAGCACACTCTTCTTTTGTAAGACCACGAGAATGAGTATGAACAACTTCTTCCATCCCCATTTCTATGCGTTTGTTAGCAGCAAACTCTGGTGTACAAAAAATTCCACAGTGACAAGCACCAGTTTGGGGAATCTCTTTTTCAATTGCAGGTTTACAAGGACAAATCCTGTCGTCAACACTTTTTGGTTTATCCCCAGTGTTGTCAACCATAAAACAAGGACAAAACCTTTTTTTGTACATCATCTTATATCTAGCAAGACCAATCTGCACACCTTCATTAACTTCTTCTTCTGGGTTATATTCCCATCCAAATTGTTTAATTACTTTATCTGTGAACTTTACTGTTTTGCTCATTTCATTTTGAAATTCTTCTGAGTTCATGTCAATTTTGATAATGCTCATGTTTTATATCCTTTAGAATTTATTTATTGTTTCTTTTTTTACCAGCTATTATTCTTCTTAATGCATTTAGTTTAATAAACCCTTCTGCATCTTTTTGATTATATACTTCGTCTTCTTCAAATGTTGAGTGCTCTTGAGAGTATAAAGACATGTCAGATTCTCTTCCAACTACTTCAACGTTTCCTTTGTAAAGCTTTAGTTTAACAGTTCCTTGAGCATATTTTTGTGTAGTGTCTATTGCAGCTTGTAACATTTCTCTCTCAGGAGAGAACCAAAAACCATTATAAATTAGTTCAGCATATTTAGCAATCATTCCATCTTTCATATGCGCTTCTTCACGGTCTAAACAAATTGATTCAATAGCACGGTGAGCTTTAAGCATAATTGTTCCACCTGGAGTTTCATAACAACCACGAGCTTTCATTCCAACGAAACGATTTTCAACTATATCAATTCGTCCAATACCATGTTTATTTCCATATTCATTTAATGTTCTAAGCATTGTAGCTGGGCTTAATTCTTTGCCATTTAGAGAAACAGGGTCTCCATTTTTATAACCGATTGTTATATATTCTTTTTCATCTGGAGCATTTTGAGGGGAAGTTGTCCATAACCACATAGACTCTTCTGGCTCATTCATTGGGTCTTCTAAGTGAAGACCTTCATAAGAAATATGAAGAAGGTTAGCATCCATAGAATAAGGGCTTACTGTTGGGTTTCCATCTGCATCTACATGTTTTTTATCAATATTGATGCCATTTTCTTTAGCATATGCTAGAAGTTTTTCTCTAGAGTTTAAATCCCATTCTCTCCATGGAGCTATAACAGTAATGTCAGGATTAAGACCTAGATACCCAAGTTCAAATCTTACTTGGTCGTTTCCTTTTCCAGTAGCTCCATGAGCTACTGCATCTGCTCCCATTTTATTTGCAATTTCAATTTGTTTTTTAGCAATAAGTGGTCTTGCAATAGAGGTACCAAGTAAGTACTCACCTTCATAAATAGCATTTGCTCTAAACATAGGGAAAACGTAATCTTTAACAAACTCTTCTTGAATGTCAAGTATAAAAATATTTTCAGGTTTTATACCATTGTCAAGTGCTTTTTGACGTGCTGGCTCTACTTCTTCACCTTGACCTAGGTCAGCCGTAAAAGTTATAACTTCTGCGTTATACTCATCTTGTAACCATTTTAGAATGATACTTGTATCAAGTCCACCAGAATAGGCGAGAACTACTTTTTTAACTTCTTTTTTCATATATAGAGTTCCTTATAGCAAAATAATTAACGCGATTTTACTATAAAAAAGATTAAAAAAAAGTTAGTAGATAAAATTATACGATATACCTAAATCTCAAGAAGAAAGATTTTATTAAAAAAAGTATTTATATTTACCCTTTTGAATCGAATAATATACCTGTTACTTCTTGCATTTTTGGAAGAAAATCTTTTGCTTGTTCAGCTGGAAATCTTCTAATCATCTTGCTAGTTTCTGATTCTATTACAGATACATAAAAGATATCTTGTGAATCAACACCAAATTTTAGGTTTGTATTCATTGGAGCCATTGCATCATTTAGTTGATTTACTAACTGCTGCACTTGCTCTTTAGAATTGATTTTAGTACTAGTGCTAGAATTCTCTCTTTGCATCTCTTTATTTAAATCAGCCTGTTTTGGCTGATGAACTTGTTGAACTTGCTGAGCCACTCTTCCTTGAGCTTCCTGCGAATTCACCTGTGATTGTTGTTGCCTTGCAACATTTGCTATGCCATCCATGACTTGCTCCTCATTTAATGAATAATGATATTACACAATATATCGACGAATTAAAAATTAACTTTAACAAATAAACATGAATTCTTGTCTTTTTTCTTTTTCAACACTAGAATATGATAACCTTTCACTTATGAATGAATACCTTCAACTACTAAAATCAGAGTCAATTCTTAGACGATTGTCAACTATACAACTTATTGCATATTTTGGTGCATGGTTCAGTAATATAGCTATATATACGCTACTTTTAAACTTAAATGTATCCGCCTCTGTCATAGCCTTTACTGCGATGCTTCATTTTTTAGCTGGAGTAATACAAGCTCCTTTTTCTGGTACAATTATTGATAGTGTAAAACCAAAAAAATTAATGTTAATTCTCATAAGTGTAGAAATTTTTGCGACATTCTTCTTAGTATTTGTTAATTCATCATCAGATTTATTGCTTTTATACGCACTGATTTTTATTAAGATGGCAGCTGCGAGTTTTTATTTTACTACTGAAATGTCACTTTTGCCAAAGATACTCCATGGTGATAAATTGCAAAAAGCGAATGAACTACATTCAATTATATGGTCGTTTTCATAAACTCTTGGTATGGCTGTTAGTGGATTTGTAGTGTATCTATTTGGTGTTAAAATTGCATTTATATTAGATACGTTTATGTTTATCATTGGGTTTATTTTACTTTATAATTTAGAGATTAAAGTTGAAGTTATTAAAACAGGTGAAAACCTACTTCAAATGATGAAAGACACTTTTATATACTTAAAAAAAACTCCTCAGGCATTGCATCTGATGTTGATTCACTCTTTTGTAGGCTTAACAGCGTTTGATGCTTTAGTTGCTTTGATGGTTGATAAATATTATGCATCTGTTATAGCTACTTCTTTAGCACTAGGACTTATGCATGCGTCTAGAGCTGTAGGATTGGTTATTGGTCCGATTGTGATTAGCAACTGGGTAAATAATAAACGAATTGTTTATATTTTTATTGCTCAGGCTGTGGCTGTATGGTTATGGGCTGCAATGATGCATAATTTTTATTTATCATTATTTGCAAGTGTAATTGTTGGTTTTTTTACAACTACACTGTGGTCGTATACTTATACACTTTTACAAAAAAATATTGAAAAAAAATATTATGGAAGGATAGTGGCTTACAATGATATGCTTTTCCTAAGTTCGGCGACTTTGACTTCATTTATGATTGGTTTTTTAGCAACTGATGGTTTTTCTTTAGAATTTATAACAGTTGTAATAGGGTTAGGGTTTGTCGTTGGTGGAATTTATTTTGCTTGGATTTTAAAAACTAAAAATATTAAGGATATTAAATGAGTTTTGCAGTAATAGGTGGTATTTTTTTAAATATAGGGGCGTTTTTAACGTTTAAGGGGAAGGTATATGAAGCAGTTTTAGTTTATCTTTTTGCAGATATTTGTTGGATAGTTATGGCGTATGAACGAGATGATTATTTTGGAATGTTATCGATTATGTTTGGTGTAACTTTTGGACTATTAGCATATTTAAAAATGAAAAATGGAAAAATGAATAAAAGCTTAAAGAAAGAAGATAATGATTTATAAATCAAGAATACAAGAGGTAGTACAATTTTTCAAAATTTAGTCTCAAATGATACAAAGAGAGTATTTAAACTAGCAATTCCTGCAGCTTTAAAACATCTAGTGGATATCTTACAAATCCTTATAGATATGTTGATGGTTGGAATGATTAGCGTTTCGGCACTTGCTGCTGTTGGTATGACTATGCAGTTTATGATGGTTATAAATGTTTTGATGACACTGTATGTTGTTGGCGGAAACGCTCTTATTTCAAGATTTATAGGTCAAGGTCGTAAGAGACGTGCATCTGCTCTCCTTTACTCTCTTGGTATTTTTGCCATAATACTATCTATTTTTGTAAGTATTGGTGGTTATTTTGGTAGTGAATATATTTATGTATTGATGGGAGCATCTGAAGATGTAATATCTTTAGGTACAATATATTTTAAAATACTTTGTCTTGGTATAGTGGTTATTTTTATAGATAACCTTCTTTACAATGCCCTCTCAGCGGCCGGTGATACTACAAGCTCACTATATATAAAACTTTTATCTGCAGGTATAAATGCCTTTTTAAACTATATTTTTATTTTTGGTCATTTTGGATTTGAAGCATATGGAATTGCAGGAGCTGGATATGCAACAATTATTGCATATTGCTTTAATGTTGTAGCATATTATGCCCTTTTAAAAAGATCAAACTCTAAGCTAAATTTGATTCCAATTATACGTATTAAAGATCTGATTAGAGTATGGAGAGTAGGTTGGAGCGCGGCACTAGACCGTGGCATCTCAAGTATGTCATTCTTAGTTTTCGTTTCAATCATTACAGCCTATGGTACAGCCGGACTTGCAGGTTATCAAGTTGGACTTCGAATAGAAGGTATAGCATTTATGCCCGGCTTTGGTTTTGCAATAGCTGCTATGGCTTTAGTTGGTCAAAATATTGGAGCTAAGAACAAAAACAGAGCTTATAATATGGGTGTTATTAGTGGAAGAATCGCTTATATATTTATGGGTAGCATAGGTGTGTTTTTGATCTTAATTCCAGAGATACTAATTGGGTTTTTTACAAAAGATGCTGATACTATTATTGTAGGCTCTCAGTATCTTATACTAGTTGGTTTAGCTCAGATTCCTTTAGCAATTATGTTTGTTTATTCTGGATCACTAAGAGCAGCGGGAGCAACTAAAACAACCTTAAAAGTAAATGTGTTATCTTTATGGTTCTTAAGAGTTGTACCATCTTATATTGCTTACCATATGGGTTGTGAGCTTATATTTATATTTGTTATTATGAATGTAGAAACACTCATAAAAGGTTTAATATATTGGTATATATATCAAAAACGAGAGTGGTTAGATACTAAAATTTAAACTTTAATGTTACAATATAAAGATTTGACTAAAGACTAAAAGAGATTATAAATTGATTGAAAATACCATAAAAGATGTTATAGAAGCTAATATTACTTCGGTGGAGTATAAAAATAATGACATTATTATATTGCATTCTGAGTTAAGAAATAAAGTTTTTAACTTTATAGAAAACATAAATGATGAAGAAATTGATACTAAAGAACTTATAAAAATTGCTGTTAGAGAAGCTTTTGAACTTAAGCTTAATGATATTATAATTGTTAAAAAAGAACAAATTTTTATTAAAATATTTGAAGATTCAAAAAGAAAAAAAATAAGTAGTAGTGAAAAAGACACAATTGCTGGTAGATTTAATGGAATTGATGAACAGGAACTAGATTCTTTTTATGATGAATATTTTTCAAAGGAGGAGCGCACTCTTTTTTTTAAGCTAGTTGTTAAAGCATTGGTTGAAAAATATTTTTATGAAGAACAAATAGATAACCTTACCTATGAAAAGAATATTTTTCAATATATCCAATTAATAATTATAGATCAGCTTAGAAATGATTTTGATTGTAGTGATGACTTTTCTAAAGGATTTTCAGGATATATATTTAGAATACACTTTAAGGATGTTTTTGAATATATATCCGATTATATGTTAAATGAAATTTCATCATCAAATGAGTACATGATTGATTTTTTAAAATATTACTCTTTAGATATAGTTATTGTTAATGGGATTAAATATAGAGTTCCAGAACTAGAAGCAGATGGTGGATTAAAGTGGAATGTTATCTCGATGCTCTCAATTGCTAAGATTTATACAAGAACAAGAATATTAGTCAGGAAGTTAAAAAAAGAGATTAGTGTACTTGATGAGAAAATTTTAGTTTATTTTAAAAATAATATTAATCCTGTAGCTTACAATAAAGTTATAACTGCAGAAAGACTAAAGCAATCAAGAAGTTTAGATAAAGTAAGACAAACCATTATGAGGTATGAAGATTCACTAAAAATAGAAAAAAGAGAGAAAGAGAAAGTAAAAATAAATACTGATATTAATAAGCTTAAAAGAGAAATAAATCAGATAAACAAAGATATTGAAAGATTAGAGAATAAAGAGATAAAAAGAATTGTACTAGATAAGTACCAAAAATTAGAGAGACAAATGGATATAGAACTAAGAGAATTAAAATCAGCAGAGAAGATAATGTTACAAAATGAGAAAGGTTATCAATCAATTAAAAAATCACTTTTAAAAGCCTTAATCTCTAAAAAAAAGCGTATCTAAATTAACTTTAAGATAAAATCCAATTATGAATTTTTATGATTATAAACAAGCGGTACAGATGCTAAATCTCTACTCTAGACACTACTATGTACTTGATGATCCCCTGACTACAGATGAAGTTTATGACAAACTTTACCATGAAGTAAAAGAATATGAAGAAGAGCATCCTAATGATGTGTTGCCTTCGTCAGCTACTCAAAGAGTTGGTGATGTTATCTCTAGTGGATTTACAAAAGCCGAGCATCTATCTCGAATGTGGTCACTAGAAGATATATTTGATTTTAGTGGTTTAGAAAAATGGCTTACAAAGACTTACAAGCTAGATAGTAATATTTCATTTTATTGTGAGCCAAAGTTTGACGGGGCTAGTTTAAACCTTATTTATGAAGATGGTGTATTAAAGCAAGGAATCACTCGCGGAGATGGAACAGTTGGTGAACTTATTACTCAAAATGTAAAGACTATTCGTTCAATTCCACTTACCATAGATTATAAAAAACGTATAGAAATTCGCGGTGAAGTTGTCATCTTTAAAGATGAGTTTGACAAGATAAACGAAGCAAGATTAAAAGCCAACGAAGCACTTTTTGCAAATCCAAGAAATGCAGCAGCTGGCAGTTTAAGACAGTTAGACTCAAGTATTACTGCATCTAGGAACTTAGTATTTTTACCTTATGGTGTAGGTGAAGATTCCTTAGAGTATAAATTTTTAAGCGACAAAATGGAGTACATTTATTCTTTAGGATTTAGAAAGCCTCCATATAGAGAAGTATGTGCAGACACTAAAAACATTCAAGATGCTTATGCGCAAATGAATCGAGATAGAGATTCTTACACAATGATGCTTGATGGAATGGTTATCAAAGTAAATGAAATAACTGCTCAAATTGATATGGGTTAC
>JBLIEY010000109.1:0-9199 GCA_047633475.1 Sulfurimonas sp. | reverse complement strand
CTCTTTATAAATTCAAATAATACTTTAATGTCACTAAGTTTTTTTATTTTTTTATACTCTTCTAATATTGTACAAGTTCTACTTAAAAATTCAGCAACTTGTATCGCTTTACCTTCTCTTTTTTTATCATTAATTTCTTTAAAATATTTTTGAGCATTACCTAAATTATTATTATTTAATTCATATACACCCTTATTCATCAATTCATATATTTCTGCTAAATGATACCAACCTGAGGTGTTCTGTATATTGTTTTTAAAGTCTTTGATTTGATGTAATAATTTTTTATCTCCACTTAGTCCTGCTGTTGATAAATAATTATTAAAAAAAACAAATTTATTTCTATTCGTTAAATTATTCTCTTCATTTAACATATCAAAAATATTTTCAAGATATGAAAAAGCTTTATTAAAATCTTTAAAACCATATATACAAACTCTTGCTAATTGATTATAAACATTAAAGTCTTTGTATCCCAGTGTTAAACATTTTTCTAATTCAATTCTCGCTTCACTATATTTTTTATTTCTTATTAGTGCATAAGAATAATTAACTAATACGTTATGGTTGTCTGCACCGATTTTAAGCATTTGTTCGCAGTAATATAATTCTTTTTTAGGATTGTTTTGATAGTTTGCACAATGGGCTAGAGTAGAAAGAAATGATAAATAATCATCGTTATTTACATTATGATAATTGATAATAGCAAGGGCATACCTCTCAGCATCATTATAGTAGCCAAAATTAAAAGCTTTTTCTGAAGCATTTGCTAAGCCTTTAAATATTAGTTTTTTGAATTTATTTAATTCATTTTTATCAATGTTTATAGTAACTGATTTTGTAGTAATTAAATATGTCATTTCTCCCAAAAGTTTTACAGCATAATAATTTTCATAAAAATCTTTTTTATTATTATAATTTTCATATACATAATTAGAAAAATATATTAATTCATTAAATTCTAATTTTGATGCTTCTTTTTCAAATAAAGTGTATTTAGAATCAATTAATAATTGTTTTAGTTTAATACATTTTTTTTCAGTTATAGGATTTTGTTTATTCATTTAATTTCCCCATATACAATTTATATCATGTATACATAATTATTCATTCAAAGAATAGTATAACACAAACAACTATAAATTTAATTATTAAAAGACATTTGCTATGTCTCTCATAAATTGAAAATACAGCTAATTTCACGACAAATTTTCATATTTTCAAGATTTGTTTTATTCTATTTTTAGTGTGTGAAATTGGATGTAAGGAAGGAGTTTAAAAAAGTAGTTAAATGCCTTAAGGTAAGTTCTCTCTATATATAGTAAGTATCTCAACTCTCTCACCACTCAGTCTATAAATAATTGAAAATCCTTGATAAACAAATTTTCTAGTATTTGGTGCTAACTGTTCTGATGGTCTTCCTGATTTTGGAAATTTTGATAGCATCTCAACTATAAATGTTTTCATTTTGTTTAAATATTTGTCAGATAACTCTACGCTGTTAGTCTGCTCATATATGTATTTGGCTTGAGCGATGAGATTTTTGCTCGCACGATTTGAAAAAAGAATCTTAGTCAAGGTAAGAACTTTTTGCTCTCTCAAATGCTTCGTCAATGCTCATAAAGTCACCTTGCTCAATTTCCGTAATCGCTTCTTTAACTTCGCGTTTTAGTTGGGCATGAGTTTTGTTGTATTCATCAAGTGACATCATGACTACTGTCTTGTCATTTTTTGTAGTTATGATGACTTCTTCATTGTTGTCACATACATTGTCGATTACACTTTTTAAATTGTTTCTTGCTGAGGTATAGTTAAGTGCTTGCATAATATTAACCTTTATGACAGTATCCTGTCATTCTAGCTAATCTTTCATTAACCTCTCATATCTAGTGTAAATAAAGAGTTTATAAATAATAATAAGATATTATCTCAATAAATTTAGATAATAAAGGTTTATTTGTGAATATTTTAGTAAGAGTGGCTTTAAGTTTTTTAGTACTTTTAGGTTTAACTACTACATCGCTTAGTGCAAAAACATACAGATTGAAGATGGCAATGTCATGGAAAAGTACAACACCTATTTTAGCTGAGACTGCTAAAAGAGCTGCACAGCTTGCAAATGAGATGTCAAAAGGTCGTTTAAAAATAAAAGTAGATGGGGCAGAAAAACATAAGGCTCCTTTTGAGATTCTAAATTTTGTAAAGAATGGAATGTATGATATAGGACATACGGCATCTTATTATTACAAAGGACAAGATTTTAAAATGGTTTTTTTCACAACAGTTCCTTTTGGTATGACTGTAACTGAACAGTATTCTTGGTACTATGAAGGTGGTGGAAAAGAGTTAGCACAAAAAGTTTATTCAAAATATGGTGTACTTAGTTTCATGGGTGGAAATACTGGTATACAAATGGGTGGCTGGTTTAAAAAAGAGATAAAACATTTAGATGACTTAAAAGGTCTAAAATTCAGAATCCCTGGTCTTGGTGGTGAAGTTATGGCAAAATTGGGTGTAACTGCTATAAATATTGCTCCTGGAGAGCTTTATACGTCTTTAGAATTAGGCACAATAGATGCTGTAGAATGGGTTAGTCCATACTTTGATACTATGAAGGGTTTTCATAAAATAGCACCTTTTTATTATACTGGTTGGCAAGAACCTGCTAGTGAGTTACAATTTATAGTAAATAAAAAGAAGTTTGCTAAATTACCTGCTGATTTACAAGTAATCTTAAAAAGTGCATTTAAAATAGCATCTTATGAAATGCAGTATAAAACAAGTTATCAAAATGCTTTAACTTGGGCTAAGATAAAAAAAGATTATCCAAACATCAAAGTAAAAACATTTTCAAAAGAGATTATGGATTCTTTGAAAGTTGCAACAAAAGAAATTTTTGATGAACAAGCAAAAAAAGACCCTTTATTTAAAGAAATATTAGAGTCCCAAAGAAATTATCAGAAAAAAGCCCAAGTTTGGACTAATATAAGTGACAAAGTATATTTAGAAAATAGATAAGTTATAGTTAGTTAAAGCGATAATTAACACCTACATAATATTTAGTAGATTGTTCTTCAGTTTGTATTGTATACGAACCAGAAGTTCTATCTAACCATCTTTTATATTGAAGATCTATACCTGCGATAATTTCAATTTCTGGAACAACTGTGTATATAAAACCTGCTCCAACTTTAATATTTAGCTCACTCACAGTATTGTCATCATAAGTACTAGTATCAGTCTTCATCCATCCATATCCTATCCCCACTTGCATAAATGGAGACAGTACAGGACTAAGTCCAAAATCTTTTATGAAATCAATACCAATTTCACTAAAGATGTCATTTGTAGCATCAAAAGGAGCATCTTCATATTTTTCTTGTAAATAATAAAGCTGTACTCTCTTTCCTTCATCTCTCACCCAACCAAGTTTGAGTTTAAAGGCACTACTATCACTCTCAAGGTTATAAGAACTCGAATAATTGTCCAGATGATATGTAAAAGTATTACTACTCTTGAGTACATCTACACCTATGTATATATTACTGTCTTGTGCAAAAGACTGAGTTGATAAGAGACCACAACTTAATAAAGCGCATATTATTATTTTTTTCATTTTTGTCCTTGAGTATAATCTATTTATATTCTACTAGTTAAAAGTGGTAGTTTGTACCTAGATAGTATCTAGTTGATTGTTCCTCAGTCTTTATAGTGGCAGTACCAATTTTTCTATCTGACCATTTTCTATATTGGTAATCTACACCTGCTAAAATTTCCAATTCTGGAGCTACCTTAAACATAAGACCAACACCAACTTTAGCATTCATTTCATACATGCTAGAATCATCAAAACCATCATTGTCTATCCATCCATATCCTATACCAGCTTGAGCATACGGATATAGTACTGAACTAAGTTCAACTTCTTTTATTAAATCAATACCAACTTCGCTAAGAGTGTCATTTGTTGCGTCAAAAGGTGCATCTTCATAGTCTTCTTGCATATAGTAAAATTGTGTTTTCCAACCATTTTCCATTACTGAACCAACTTTTAGTTTAAAAGCACTACTATCACCCTCCGTTCCAGTACTTCCAGAATAACCATCTACACTAAGTGTAGTATTATTAGTGCTTTTCAATATATCTAGACCAATATATACATTTTTGCTTGCAGCAAAAGCTTGAGTAGAGAGTAAGCTACATCCTAATAAAGTACCTATTATTATTTTTTTCATGTCTATCCTTTTATAATTTTAGTAGTTTGATTATACAAACAAAAAGCTTAAATTTTAACCTATTATAATACAATAGGTTAAAATTACAGACCAAGTTCCATTCTAATTATTGGGGTGAGTTCCATCTTCATGAGTTTGATTGTTTTTTCAAAATATGAGTAATTCTTTTCATCTAAATTTTCATATCCAATGTGAATAACTCGAGTATCCTCTTTAAAAATAGGGCAAGGTTCTATAGCGTTATCACAAACCATAACAACTAAGTCGAAATTTTCATCTATTACTTCAGTCAGTTTTTTAGAGTGGTATTCATCTATCCATAAAGCATTTTTTTCTAAAAGTTTTTTAGCATTTAAATTTACTTTCCCAGTTGTTTTTATTCCAGCACTTACCGCATCTACACCATGAAGGTATTTATTTAGTAAAGCTTCAGCGATGATAGAACGACAACTGTTTTCTGTAGATAGTATTAGAACTTTTTTATTCACTTTTGCATTCCTTGTTAAATCCTGCTATTTTTATCCGAGAAGCTAATCCCTTTAGGAATAAAATTGTAACACAATAATAATAGATACTAATAGGTATTGATTTAATTATAAAACTATTTTATTTTTACATGAATAAACAAAATATAAATTTGATATAATCACTATGATAAATAGAAGACACTTTTTAACTGCTATATCTTTAACACCATTGTTAGCCAATGACTTTGTGCAAAACACTAAAGATATTTATCTTTCATACAATGAGTATGCTACGTTAGAAGCTTTAAATAGCAGGTTAAAAGATTAATTTGCTTCAACTATGGAGTTTGAAAAAATGATGAAACTTAATTATATCGGTATGAGATATAACAAAAATAATAGTGATGGAGTACGATTTGAACCGTGGTATGTTGAAGTTATATAGTTTAGTATTGGTACTCTTAGTTCCTTTAGTTTTAAGTGCTCAAAATAGTTTTGATTTTGACCTAATAAAAAAAGGTAAATTAGATAATAATACACTTTTAGTTGTTGGTGGAATCCAGGGTGATGAACCAGGTGGATTTATATCTGCATCTCTTCTTGTAACGCATTATGATATAACAAAAGGTTCAGTTTGGATAGTTCCAAATTTAAACTTTTACAGTATCATAAAAAGGAGCAGAGGTCCATATGGAGATATGAACAGAAAATTTGCCCATCTTTCATTAGATGATCCAGAATATGATACTGTTGAGAGAATTAAAAGTTACATAAGAGATGAAGATGTAAAGCTCATAGTAAATTTACATGATGGAAGTGGTTTTTATAGAGAAAAATATGAAGACAGTGATCACTCTCCTTATAAATGGGGGCAGTGTTCTATTGTAGACCAAGTAAATATTGATGTACCTTTATATGGAAATTTAAAGGAAATTTCTTTAAAAGTTATAGATCACGTAAACGAAAATCTTATTTCTAATGAAGACAAATACCATCTCCATAACACTAAAACAAGAGAAGGTGATAAAGAGATGGAAAAATCTCTTACTTACTATGCGATAAATCAAGGCAAAGCAGCTTTTGGTAATGAAGCAAGTAAAAATTTGCCAACACATAAAAGAGTTTACTATCATCTACTAGCTTTAGAAAAATATATGAACATTATGGGCATAGAGTTTACAAGAAAATTTGATTTAACTCCAAGAAGTGTTTATGAAGCAATAAATAATGATATTAGTATCTCATTATACGATGGTAAGATTAAGCTTCCTCTTTCTAAAATTAGAGATATTATAAAATATTTTCCTGTTAAAAAAGATGGTGTGTTAGACTTTAAAGCAAGCAATCCACTTTTAACTATCATCAAAAAAGGAAATATTTATACAATACAGTATGGAAATAGAAGATTATCAAGATTAAAAGCTGATTACCAAGATTATGATTCTGATGTACAAAGCGTAAAACTTCAAGTAGATGGAAAAGTACTAGATGTTACATTTGGTTCTCTTGTTGAAGTTGAAGATAGCTTTCTTGTTGAAGAAAATAAGTATCGAGTTAATGTCATAGGCTTTACAAACAAAAATAAAAAAGAAACTGGTGTGAAAATCAAAAAATCACAAATCCCAAAACGCTTTTCTCTTGATAAAGAAGGAACTATTTATAGAGTAGAATATTATAATGAAAAAAAGTTTGCTGGTATGGTGTTGATTAAATTTAGAACTTAATTTTTTAAGATAGTTAAAAGAAAAGTTCACTCCGATAGTATTCAATTATTATATTAAAGGAAAAAATATGTTTAAAATAATTGTAGAAAAAGAGTGTGGTTGTTTCAAAGACAGTGATCTAGTGAACGGTATCGAAGTGGCATCTAAAGATGAGGCTCTGATGAAATCACTTGAGATGAAAAACCATATGAATGAAGAGTTCTGTGGTAAGCATGACTTTAAAGTTCAAGAGGCTGGTAAGAATTTTGTTATATCTTTTGATGAACCAGCAAGTAGTGGTTGTGGCTGTGGTAGTAATGGTGGTGGATGTGGAAGTCATTAAGACTTTCTACTTCTACCTCTATTCTTTGTCGTAAAGATAAAATTTATTAAATTTTATCATCGAAGTTAATTCTTTTCCATACTTAGCACCCATCTCAGAGTATCTATCTAACTTTTTTACCAATTCGTAAGGGTTGTTTGTCTTCATTCTCAAAGCACGAAACTCTTTAAATGCAAAAGAACGTCCTAAATTTTTGTAGTAGTCTCTAATGGAGTTTTCTATATGTTCATACTTCTTAATCCAAATAGTTTTTCCATTCCTAGTCCCTTTTGCAGCAATTCTAGAATGATTTTTACTAAATGACCAAATACCAAAAATATTTTTTGCTTTTTTGAAGAATCTGGAAGTTGCCCATGCACTTTCCATAGCAGCTTGTGCTATAGCTATGCTTCTTGGATGCGGCTTAAGTGCCATAAGAAGGTCTTTGTCTGTTTTTACTTTATATATACTCTTAAGATTTATTATCTTTTGAGTATATTTTTTATTTTTTATATTTTTAGATATGTCTAAAAACTGGGTACTTAACTCTTTGTAAACTTTATCTACTGCAGGTACAACAAGTGCCCGAAACCTCTTTTTTTTCTCTTTTACACTCATCGGTTTTGAGTCTTTAGCCATTAAATTATTTGAAAATATAAGTAATGCTAAGACTATGGGTATTGTAAGTAATCTCATAGTAAGAACTCCATATTTAATTTTTTGCTATATGCACTTAACATAGCTCTTTCAAAATCATTATTTGTCGAGTATTGATAGCCAAAAGTTTTGTTCCACATTTCATGTTCTTCCATGCATAGGTAGAAAAAAACATCTTTGTGCCAAGGAGAGAAACATTCATATGCATGTTTAAACATCTCAACTTTTATATCCTCTGGGTAAGAACTTTTTCCACTTGCATCTACAAAAGGCATTTGTGTTATTTTAGTTCTAAATTCCCTATTTCTAAGTTGTTTAATTACTGGTTTTATAAAAGTTAATGTACCAAAACTAATAAGTGCAACTTCGTTTGCCTTAAACTCATGCAAAAGTCTTGCATAAACTTTTTCATAGTCACTTAGATAGTTCTCATATTGAACTATTGGGTGAAAATGAAAACCAACCTTTATTCCTTTATCTGCTACTTTTCTTGCTGCATTTAAACGTTTATCCAATGAAGCACTCAAATGCTCTTCATTTTGGATAATAGTTGGTGTGTTTAAAGACCATGTACATAGTATATTATTTGGTACTTCATTTTCCATTAAGTATTTTATATTTTCTGATTTTGTTTTAAACTCTAAGATAACATTTGGATTTTCTCTTGCAAATAAAAATAGTGCGTCTAAAATACCTTCACGATTTCCCCACATTAGAGAATCAGATGCTTGACCAGTACCTATATGATAAGTTTTGTTTTTATCTAGATTTAGATTCTTTAGTTTATCTGCAAAGTTTGAGTCAAAGGTAATAGTATTTTGATTGTAAAAACTCTGAATAGAACAGTATGAGCAGTCAAATCCACAGCTTTCAACAGCATCTAGAGTTAGAAGATTACAGCAACGTGTCTTCTCAGATGCTACCGGACAAAGACCTAGACCAAATCCTTCTTTAGCCTCAGTCTTAAAAGTGAACTTCTGTTCTTTAGGTATATTTTTTAGTGTAAAGTTCTCATAAGAGTTAGGTCGAGCACGAATATTTTCATAATTAGTTCTTAGTCTTGAGAAAATAACTTTTTTTTGAGAATGTTCGGGGAAGATTTCTATAATATTCTTTTCGTCCCACATCTCTAAGTCTCTAGCAATATCTATGATTTGCTTGAGCTCTTGATGTGAAAACTTAAGAATAAAAGCTTTTTCTTTAATAAAGACCTGCTCTTTTTGAGGCAGTTTGTGAAAAAAACTATTTTTTATGGCTTGATTAAATTTATCAGTATATGAATTCATATTCGCATTTTAACCATTCATTGCTTAGTTATTTAATAGGGATAACTTTTGCTTTTGGTTTTTTAATTTCAACTTTTGAAATTGTTACTGTCAAAATACCATCATTATATTTTGTTTCAAGTTTATCTTTGTCAACATTTTCTGGCAACTTTATTGTTTTTTGAAAGCTACCATAAAAGATTTCCTGTTTTACGTAGTTTTTTGTTTTGTCTTGATTAGAACTTTTTTTCTCACCCTCTAATGTAAGTAGGTTATTCTCATCTATAGTTAGTTTAATGTTTTCTTTTGGCACTCCAGCTAAATCAAATTGGTAAACTAACTCTTTATCAGTATCAACGACGTTTGTTCTCGGATAGGAAATGTTGTACAGAGCTGAGTTAGTAAGATTAGAACCCATCACAGCATTGATATACTTATTCATCTTAGCAATCTGTGCTTCATAGTTAACTGGTATGATTATACCCTCTGCACTTAAGGCACTCACTAGTAGACTACTTAATAATATAGAACCCAAAAATTTCTTCATATG
>JBLIEY010000108.1:0-9506 GCA_047633475.1 Sulfurimonas sp. | reverse complement strand
TCTTAAAACTATAGTAAGAACTAAAGATACTTTTAAATTTATGACGTATACTAACAAATTTAAAAAATAAATACTGTCTCTGAAATGACATGTCACTAAGCTGACATGTCATTAACCTGACATGTCACTAAGCTGACGCGTCACGAATCTGACATGTCACGAATCTGACATATCACATATTAAAGGGATAAAATGTCCAAAATGGACTAGATAACTTTAACTTATCTTATAACTTAATAATATTATTAGAATTCTTTTGCTATCCTCAAATATACTTATTAATTATCAGGTAATCAAATGGACTCATGTAGAATTAGAATTGACTCAATAAACCTTTCGGCTCTTCTTTCTGAAGATGAATTTAAATTTGTTCCTTTAGTGAAATTTTATAAAGGGAATATTACTTATGATAATAATACCTTAACTTTATATGTTTTTAAAAGTGGGAAAGCAAAAGCAATTATTTATGAAAAAAATGAAGAATTTATCTTGTATTATCTTCGTAATGGTAATATTATTATTCCAGAAGAATCTTGCGCAATAGAATTTTTAGAAGATAGTGAAGTTTATGTTATTGATGCAGAAAGGTTTGCCATTTTTTTTAAGAATCTAAAGTTTGCCAGTGCAGTTATTTCTTCTTTAAAAGAAAGAGCCATTATGGAAAGAAGAATTATAAAAAATTTAGTTTTTAAAAGTTGCAAAAATAGGCTTGCTAGTTTTTTATTAGAAATTATCGAGTTTCAAAATGATAAACTAGAAAATGATTTACAAATTACACTAAATCTTTCTGTAAAAGAAATTGCAATATTTGTTGGTTCAAAACGTCAAACTGTTTCCACAATGTTTAATGAGCTTATAAAGAAAAAAGTATTAACAAAAGAAGGAAATAATGTATATACTATTAACTACATTAATGTATTACAAGAATGGTCATTATCCTAGATATAGTCTTTTGGGAAGACTAATCAATTTGTTGATAAGTTCCCAAAAGAGTTAATTTAATTTACTCTAATTCATTAAAAATAAGATCTCAGTACTTTAACCAGAAATGATTTTATCTTTCCCATTATTTTTAGAATTATATAGGAATGTGTCAATTCGTCCAAAGATTGTATCTTCAGAATCTTTACAATTGATTTCTGTTATACCTATACTTACAGTTAGCTTGTCATTTTTAGCAACTTTCAGATTGCTTTTTATCTTTTTTCTAATCTCTTGAGCTACCTCTTCACTATTAACTAAGGCAGTGTTTGGAAATATAATAATAAACTCCTCCCCACCTATTCTAAAAAGCATATCAGTACTTCTTATAGTAGATGTTAAAAGTTTAGCAACATCTTTTAGTACTAAGTCTCCAACACTATGACCGTGAGTGTCATTCACCTTTTTAAAATCATCAATATCTAAAATAGCAATAGAAAAAATAGTTTTGTATCTCTTATATAACGAGACTAACTCTTTTAGTTTTTCATCATAAGCTTTTCTGTTCTTAACTTGTGTTAGAGCATCAATATATGACATTTCTTTATTTACTTTAATCTGCGTATTTAAGTTCTTAAACATTTGGTTATAGCTATTTATTAAAAAATTAATCTCTGAAATAATAGAACTTTCATTCTCTATATGTTCATTGTTTTTTATTTTTTTAGATATTGAGATTATTTTTAATATTATTTCTTTTCTTCTGAAATATTCAAAAAAAGTTAAAACGAGAAAGAGTAAAACTATTGAAAATATAAAAGTGTTTTCAATTTCATTCATATTTTCATTTAAAGACTCTAAAGGAAAAGATGTCTTAATAAACAAAATTGTTTCACTTCTTTCACCAAAGATAGAGCCCGTTGAAGAGAAAATATTAATGCTATTGTCTTCTTTATTTGTATAGCTTACAAGTTCTGTATTTAGTGGGAGGATTTGCTCCAATTCATTATTTAAACTAATATTACCTTTTTTGAAGTCTTTTTTTAATAATTGTTTTATCTCTTTACTCTTCAGTGCTAAATTAAGATCAAGTAAAAAATTTCTTGTTGTTCTTTTACAATAATATAATCTTTATTAATTAAAAAAACTTGATACTTACCAAAGGCAACATCTTTATTTAACTCTTTTTCAATTTGAGCTAGATTTAAATCATCTTTTTCTCTTTTATATATTTCGTATAATTCATCAAGTTTTTTGAGATTGTCATTTTCTGATTTAATAAAATTGTATTGAAGTTTATCAAATATTAATCTAAATTTATCTCTAATAGCAAATGATTTATTGTAATTTTCATTTTTAAAATTTTCTAATGTGATTTTATTGATAGCATAGTACTGATAATACATACTTGAGAGAATAACTGTAAAAATTAGAATAACGAATATGATATTAAATTTTTGAAAATTAATTTTACTTCGCATTTAAATAAACTTCCCTTTTTAAGCATTTTCATATGATGTAGAAGTTATAAAAAGAAAGTTCACTTTGGTAATTAGGCTATCTTTTAATAAAAGACCCTTAACTTTCTGTCCTTATTTCACAATAAGTTTAGCTTTTCCAATATAATGATTAAAAATGTTACTATTTATTTTATTAGATGCTCCTTAGTAGTAGGCAGTATAAAATTATGTCATTATAATTGTTGAACATAAAACAGTTAGAACGCATTGGATAAATACTAAAATTATATTTTAATAAGCTCGATGGAAAACTATTTTGTTTGGGTGTGAAGTAAAAAAATGTTCCTCTAATATTTCAGAACCTTTGATAAAGTCAACATAGGGTATTCGAATGTCATAATGATATTCGCCAAGTTTAATGTAGTTTTCTCTAAGAGCACTTGTTCTTAACTCTAGTGAGGAAGTAAAATGCTTTATTTGTTCATCAGTTTCAAAAAAAACAGATAATCTTGTATCCTTGAGCATTGTATTGTAAAAGGCAGAAAATGTATCATCAATATGAGGAATGATGTTAGTAAGATATTTAAATTTTTTCATTCCTCAAATTTAGATTACTTATAATATTATCATAAGTAGTTTATATGAATAGATAAATTAAATTTGTTTATCCAATCTTAGTCTAAACTTATTAGTTCTCTTTGTAAATGGCAAAATTATTTTTACCTAATTTTTTAATATCATACATAGCACTATCAGCTTTTTTAATCAATTCTTCTGAAGTAGTTCCATCTTTAGGATAAAAACTAATCCCTATACTAATACCAACATGACATTGCTCTTCTTTGTAAGGACAATGTTGATTTACATCTTTTATGATTGTCTTGGCAATTTGTTCCACATGCTTTACATCTGTTATATCAGCTAAAGCAATAGCAAATTCATCTCCACCGATTCTAGCAATTAAATCAGAAGGTCGTAGAACTGCTTGAAGTCTTTTTCCGATAATTTTTAAAATCATATCACCTGCTTCATGCCCATGTGTATCGTTGACAGCTTTAAATCCATCTAAGTCTAAAAATGCTATTGCCACACTCTTATTATACTTATCTGCATGATCAAATACCCTTTGTACATTATTTTGAAAGTAAAGTCTGTTTGGTAGTTTTGTAACTATATCTTTAGTTACAAGTTCTTGTAATTTTACATTTACATTCTTTAGTTCCTGAGATATGGTTTTAATATCTTGAATAAATTTGTTCATAAGAAAAAAGATACCACCTAAACCTAGTACAATGTTAAAAAAGAGAAGGCTATCAAGTAGTAATATAGGTAAAGTGTTTTCTGAATTTTCTCCTAAAAACATGGATATAAAGACAAGAAAGATAAATGCAATAAACCATAGGAAAGTTGTTTTTTTACTTTTACCATAGATAGAAGCAAGTACAGGAACATAAAAAGACCAGATAAAAACAAAACTACTTTCTATATATCCACCTAATATCCACATTAATATAAATGGTAACAAGAGCATAAGGAAGAGTTGCATAGATTCAAAATATATGAACTTCTTTGTTTTATATAAGTGTATAGCAGATATTACGGAAATAATAAGATAGCTAAAAGGCACAAAAGAAGCTTGACAATTATTGAAATACAAATATCCCATACCCCAAACAAGTGTGAGAACTGAAATAGAAAAAGCTAATAATGTTAAAGTGATTTTTTTTGATTTTTCAATTGGTGTGTCTGATGTTAAAACGCCGATGTGTGATAACTTATTTATAAATTTATTCATATAATTTATCCATTCTTCTAGAGTCTTATCTTAATACTTTATCACTTTTTTATAATATTGTCTATCTTATAGTCCATATTTAATTGATTTATAAAAAAAGTATAACTGAATGATACGTAAGTATAAGGTCTTTGGGAAGTTCGTTGTAGAGGGTTCTCTTAAAGAAATGGTGTCAAGAGGGGGACTTGAACCCCCGACCCCCGGCTTATGAGACCAGTGCTCTAACCAGCTGAGCTACCGTGACATCTTTTAAGAGGCTGGAATTATAACCAGCCAAAGCTTTTAGTTTCCTTTTACTTGGAGTTATTTTTAATGCTAATGCTAAAACATGCACCAATCTCTTGATTTCTCCATTCTAGAGTACCATTCATGTGCTTTTCAAGAATCATTTTTGACATATATATACCAAGTCCTGTACCATTTAAGCCTTTGCTTGATACATATGGTTCACCTAATTTTGTCAAAATTTCTTGAGGAATTCCTGAGCCGTTATCACAAATGTCAATTGTTATATACTCATCATTTTCTTTTATATCTATAGCTATAGAGGCATTTTTAGGCTTGTTTTTAAGTAAATTATCTTTTGCATTATTTATAATATTCAAAAAAACATGTTGAAGTTCGCTACTAGTAACTTTAATCTTTGATTTGCAGTTAGAATTTAAAGTAACAGCAATATTATTACTTTCAAGACTTTTACCAATAATTTTCATTGTTTCGTTTAACACAGTACAAACTTTTATAGAAGTTTTTTCTGCATTTGGATCTAAAAATTTTCTAAAATCATCAATAGTTTTAGACAGATGAGCAACCTGATTTTGGATTCCTTCAAAGGATGTTTTGAGCTTATCTGATGTTATTATATTATCGAAGAGTAAATCAAATTGAAGGTTGTTAGCATACATAGCAATTGATGCTATAGGTTGTCTCCATTGATGTGCAATCATTGATATCATTTCTCCCATAGCACTTTGACGAGATTGTACTATTGCCATGTCATCTTTGTCTCGTAACTCTTTTTCCATTTTTTTTCTATCGCTTATATTATGTATTACTACGAGAAAAATAGGGCTTTTATTATCTAATTCTTTACTAACCTTAAGATGGCCCCAAAAGTAAGTACCGTCTCTTTTTGTTATTCGTAGTTCACATGAATATAGTTTATTAAATTCACAGATGCTCTTACGAAAAAGATAATATATATCTTGGTCTTCATTATAAATATAGTTAGTAAAGGATTTATTTAGTAACTCGCTAGTATCAACACCAAACAGTTCTGAGGTAGTAATATTTACATCAGTAATAATAGACTCTTTATTAAGGGTTAAGTATCCTACCGGTGCTTTATTATATAAATTAAGGTAACGTTCTTTACTCTGTTGGAGTTCTCTAGCCGTTTTTCTAAGTTCATCATTTTGCATCTGCAGTTCAATTTGATGTATCTGAAGTTCATGCCCCATAACTTTAATCTGATCATCTGAGAGTCTCTCGTAATTATAAATATCGTCTTTTAGTGAATTTTCAACATTTTCTCCAAGAGATTTCTCTTCATTTTTATTAGACATGATTATCCTTTTTTGTCTTAGATTTTCAAATTATTTGCTCGTTCAGTAGTTGCAATGGCGTAAAAAATTCCATTTTTATCAAAAACAGCTGTTGAAATTATCATGATATTTAAAATATCACCATCTTTTGTTAAGCGTTTTGTTGAATAAGGTTCTATAGTCTCATTTTTACTAAGCTCTTCAAGTTTCTGTAAATCTTCTTCTTGCAGAAATTTCGGAATTCTTTCTTTTTCATTCATACTTAAAGCCTCTTTTTCACTCCAGCCATAAATTCTTTTCGCAGAAGGATTCCAGCTTATTATCTTACCATCAAGTGTATGCATTACAATAGCATCTCTAGAGTCATGGACTATTTTTGCCATATAAGAAAAAGATTGTGCTTCTTTTAGTTCTTCTCTAATCTTAATTATATTTGTCATCTCAATAAAAGAAATAACTGCACCCTCGATAACATTTTCGGTACTTCTGTATGGCTGAATACGCATAAAATACCAATCTCCGGATTCTATTTGAACTTCCATCTCTTTTGGTATGAGAGTGTTAAGAACATTCTGGATATCTTTTAGAAGATTTTTATAATTAAGTATATTTGAAACAATATGGCTTATTGGTCGTCCGACATCACTATCTATTAGATTGATGATTTTTTTAACTGCGAGAGTAAAGCGTACTATATTAATGTTGTGGTCTACAAACACTGTTCCGATGCCAGTACTTGTAAGTAAATTATTCATATCGTTGTTTGAACGCGAAAGGTCTGATACTTTTGTTTGGAGTTCTGCATTTACAGTTGATAGTTCTTCATTTACTGATTGTAACTCTTCTCTTGATGTTTCAAGTTCTTCATTTGTAGATTGCAACTCTTCATTCATAGACTGCATCTCTTCATTGAATGATTTTAGCTCTTCATTTGATATAGCAAGTCTTTCGTTTGCCTCTTGAAGAATCTTCTCTTGAATTTGCAACTCTTTTCTCAGTTTAGAAATATCTTGATTTCTATCTACTTTAGTGTTTTTTAGTGGAACTTTTTTTAACAAGTCTTTATTTATATGTTCCTTTATGCTTACAGGAATTTCTTCAAATAAAATAAGAAAAACTTGTTGTTTAGATTGCATAGCTAAACTGTTTATAATATAAGAAACACGAATATTTATTCTTTTATAAATTCCGTTAACTTTTGCATTAATAGAATCTATTGTGACGCTTAATTTGTCTGCTTTTACTTTTTTAACTGCTCTTGCTATTTCATGCTCAATATCTTCTTTAAGCATTTTGAAAATATTGTTAATTCCAATCTCACCTTCTGGCATCTCAAGATATGCTCCAGCATGACCATATAAATATAAAATATTCCCATCTTCATCGATAAGAATAGCCGAAGGAGCTAACTGGTTTAAAATTCCTTGTTCTGTTAAATCCTTTAGAGGTAGTTTTATAGGTTCCAAAAGAATATTGTTTTTGTTAGATAGTGTATTTTTGGCTTTAGGTATATATGGATTCTTAGTTGAGGTAATGTATTTTAGTGAGTTTGTTATACTTTTACATAAAAATATTTTGTGTTCTTGATCAATCGGAGTGAAAAGTTCATCAAAGCTTCCAATGCTCTCAGAATTACCTAAAAATAGGATTCCATTTGCATTTAAAGCATAGTGAAAGAGTGGTAAGAGTTTTTGCTGAAGTTTTACATTCATGTAAATCATAAGGTTTCGACAGCTAACTAAATCAAGTTTAGAAAAAGGAGGATCTTTAATAACATCATGCTCCGAAAAAATAATCATATCTCGAATTTTTTTATTTATATGATATCCATCATCTTTTGATTTTGTAAAAAAAGATTTTAACCTTTGTTCTGATATTTCAGCAACAGTGTTTTTAGAAAAAAGGCCATTGCGAGCTGTAGCGATAGCCCTTGCATCTATGTCAGATGCAAAGATTTGTACATGGTTGTGCAAAGAGTGTATGTTCATATACTCTTTTAGTAAAATTGCTATGGAATAAGCTTCTTCACCGGTAGAGCATCCCGCCACCCATATTCGAATTGTTGAATCGAACTCTTTATCTTTAAAAAGTTTAGAAATAACATTTTTTTCTAAAGAATCAAAAGCTTCCTTATTGCGAAAGAAGTTTGTAACACCAATAAGAAAGTCTTTAAAAAGTGCATCTATCTCAGAAGGAGTTTCATTTAAAATTTCTACATAATCCTTCATAGTATTTGTTCTATGTACAAGCATACGCCTTTTTATTCGCCTGTTTAGTGTATTTCTTTTGTACATTGAGAAATCATGTCCAGTCCTTCTCATTAAAAAAGTAAAAATTTTATGAAGATCACTATCTTTACTTTTACTAGAAGATAAATCCTCAGTAGAATCATTATGTAAAATGTGATTTATGATTGTAGAACCCATCTCTTGTGTAGTAAGCTCATAATCTACCAAACCAGTGTTGATTGCATTCTTTGGCATATCTTCAAACTCTGCAGTATCTATTCTTTGTGCAATAGCTAAACCACCTTCTTGTTTTATATATCTTATGCCTTTTGTTCCATCTGAACCTGTTCCAGAAAGAACGATAGCAATTGAATTTTCAGCAATTTCATGAGCCAAAGAAGCAAAGAAAAAATCAATTGGCATTTTTTGTCCTCGCTCTTTAGATAACTCTAAGAGCTCAAACTTACCATTATGAAGTGCTATATTATGTCTTGGAGGAATTATGTATGTGCAGTTTGGTTTTAGAACCATCTTATCTTGAACTTCAAACACTTGCATTTTTGTGTATCGACTTATGATTTCCGCCAAGATGCTGTGATGCTCAGGTGATAAGTGTTGTATGACTACAAAAGCCACATTTGCATCAAGGTCTGTTGGAAGTGAGGAAAAAAAGTTTTCTAAAGCTATTAGCCCACCGGCAGAAGCCCCGATACCTACAACAGAAATATTGTTTTTGTTTTTTATCATGTAATTTACTCTATTAATTTAGTATTATAAAGATGTTAAATTCTATCGTAAATAATATTAATATACTAATTTTTGTTTTATTTTATTTAAAGATTATGAAAGCTTGAAAAGTTTATCAATAATTTACATATTATTGGATAGAATCACGTTTATAATAATAACATAGAAAACATAAGGATATATATGAACTTTCAACCACTAGGCAAAAGAGTTTTAGTAAAAAGAGTAGAAGAAGCGAATACAACTGCTTCTGGAATCATAATTCCGGATAGTGCAACTGAAAAACCTTCACAAGGTGAAGTTGTAGCTGTTAGCAAAGAAGTTACAGAATTAGCAAACGGAAACGTAGTTTTATTTGGAAAGTTCTCAGGAAACGTAGTTTCACTTGGTACAGACAAATTTTTAGTATTAGATACAGATGATATCTTCGGAATAATAGGATAATTTGATGGCAAAAGAAATAGTATTTTCAGACAATGCAAGAAATGCACTAGCTCGTGGTGTTCAAAAACTAACAGATGCAGTAAAAGTAACGATGGGACCTCGTGGTCGTAACGTTCTTATTCAAAAAAGCTACGGTTCTCCTATAATCACGAAAGATGGGGTTACAGTTGCTCGTGAAATTGAGCTTAAAGACAAACTAGAAGATATGGGTGCTCAACTTGTAAAAGAAGTAGCATCTAACACTGCTGATGAAGCTGGTGATGGTACTACAACTGCAACAGTTTTAGCAAATGCAATCTTCTCAGAAGGCTTGAGAAATATCACTGCCGGAGCTAATCCTGTTGAAGTAAAACGTGGTATGGACAAA